>JBCCIM010000076.1 GCA_039111535.1 Bacteroidota bacterium
AAACCCGGCCGTTAATCCTAAAACCTTTAACTGGATAATTTGGGGGCTCTTACGTACGCGCCGGGTTGGGATATCAACATACACCCCCCCGCGGGGTGCCGCGCGGGTTTGGGCGCGCCACGCTGTACTTATTACAACTTTACCTTCGCTCCATCACGCGCAATGGACTTCCAGATAGCCTCGACGACGATCATATCTTTAAGCCCTTCCTCACCCGGCACGCGCATCGGCCGGCCTTCCAAGATACGTTGCGCTGTTTCGTTCATTTGCGCTGCCTGCTGGTTGATAATCGGGTAGTTGAGTGCGCCCTGGCTACCTTCTCCCTTGATGCCGCGGTACGACTGGAACGGTGAAAGACGGTACCAGCCTTTGCGGAAGCGCGTTTCCAGATAGTTCATGCCTGTTGCAAATGAGGTGGTCAGGTTGGCAACCGCGCCACTCGGAAATTCGAGCTGCCAGGTTACCGTTTCGTCAACCTCGTTGAAGAGTTCGGGGCGGTGGGTAAAGGTTTGTGCCCGTACGGAAATGGGCTCTTCGCCCGTAGCATACCGTGCGGCGTTTAGGGAATAGACGCCCATGTCATGCAACGCGCCACCCGACATCGAGCGTTTGAGTTTCCAATGGTTTTTGCGGCCCTCGCGGTAGCCGGCACCCGCCGTTACATAAACCACATCACCCATCACATTTTCTCGCTGGTACCGGATGATTTCCTGCGTTGTTGGCTCGTATTGCATCCGGTAGCCTATGGATAACGTGCGGTTGGCCTTTTTAGCTGCAGCAATCATCTGCCGGCATTCCTCGGGTGTAGAAGCCATTGGCTTTTCGCAGATCACGTGTTTGCCAGCCTGCGAGCCGCGTATGCTGTACTCCGCGTGCATGGAATTTGGCAGTACCACGTACACGATGTCGATGTCCGGATTCTCAGCAATACTGTCGAAATTCTCGTAGTTGTAGATGTTGGCTGCAGGGATATTCTGGGCTTCTGACCAGGACTTGGCTTTTGCCGGCGTACCCGTAACAATGCCGGTGAGCTTGACGTGGCTGGTTTCCTGGAGTGCTGGCAACAGCTGTCCAGTGCTGTAGCTGCCCAGGCCAATGAGCGCGATGCCAAGGGAATCTTTTGATCGGATGCGATTTGCAGCATGGATCACGTGAAAGGGTTTGGCGGCGCCAAGGGTGGTTATGCCGGCGGTCAGGGTTTTTATGAATAAACGGCGCGACTTCTTTTTGTGTGTTGAATGGGTAGTCATTATCGCTAAATCGCTGGTTTTGAGGACAGTTCAACTTAAGTAATCTGAACCACGGGTATTTAGAGAAATAATCGCTTTAAGCCAATTTTCAGGAGCGTTTTCAGGGTGAAAGTAAAACGCTCCACAAGTCCCATGGTATGGCGTGCTAAAACACCCGTTGGGTCTTCAAGACCCGACGGGTGTTTCATAAATGACGTATTTCGCTACAAAAACGCAACCTCGGTGCCGCAAAATATAGGGTAGGCAGCCCCTCCTCAATCATGCCCGGCCAGTCAGCAAAACCTGGAGGCATTGGGAGCGTAGCAACGTTGAATTTCATCTGCCCAACACGAACACCAATGCTTACCGATCAGAATTCAACCGAAGTAAAAGCCAATCCCTCGATGCCTGCTGAAGAAAAACAGCAGGCATATGATGAGGTAATGCAGCGCATAGACGCGCTGCTTGCCGGCCAGAGTGACTGGATTTCTGCCATGGCTACCGTGTCTTGTGAATTGAACGATGCCTTTGGTTACTACCACTGGACAGGGTTCTACCGAGCCGTGTCAGATAATCTGCTGTTGGTTGGGCCTTATCAAGGTGGACACGGCTGCCTTGAAATCTCTTTTGATCGCGGAGTCTGTGGTGCTGCTGCGCGGACCCGAGAAACCCAACTGGTGCCAGACGTGAACGCTTTCCCCGGCCACATTGCCTGTTCGTCATCCACCATTTCCGAAATTGTGGTCCCCGTAGTAACACCAAAGGACCGCCTGCTGGCAGTCCTTGATGTTGATTCTGATTTTGCAGATGCGTTTGACCTTATCGATCAGGCTAACCTGGAAACGCTGTGCAACAAGTTGGGCGCACAATACCAGGATACGATGGTCGTTTAGGCATGCGCTGGTTCGAGTACACCCAGCTGCGCAGCGGCGTCTTCAACGAGGCCGCGTGCCGCTTCCAGGGATTCACCTTCTGAGTACACGCGCAGTACCGGCTCTGTGCCAGACGGACGAACAAGCAACCAGCCTTTGGTGGTCATGTGCTTGAAGCCGTCGAGGTTGTCCACGCGTACCACTTCACGGCCGTAAATTTCTTTCAGACCACCAGCGGCAAGCCGCTCAAGGACTTCTTCTTTCTTTGCCGGCGTGGTGTGTACATCGATGCGGTACGTTTCGTGCGCACCAAACTCGTCGTACAATTCTTTTACGAGCTCAGACAGTTTCTTGCCGCGCTTTACCATCATCTCTACAACCAGCAACCCGATATAAATACCGTCGCGCTCAGGGATGTGGCCTTTGACAGCCATGCCACCTGACTCTTCACCGCCAACAATCACATCGCCATCAACAATGATGGGGCCAATGTATTTGAAGCCGATCGGAGTGGTGTGCACTTTGAGTCCGTATGCTTCGCCCATTTTGTCGAGCATAGACGTGGTAGAGAAGGTCTTAACAATATCACCACCGAGGCCTTGCTCCTGATGTAGATATTTGACCAGCAGGGCGAGTAGCTGATGTGAGTTTACAAAGGTACCGTTTTCGTCGTACATCCCGATGCGGTCTGCATCCCCGTCGTTGGCGAGGCCGGCAGCACAACCTTCGCGTACTACGGCGTCTGCGAGTCCCTGCAGGTTCTTTTCGATAGGCTCTGGTGCCTGGCCCTTGAAGCCTGGGTTCAGGTCGTGGCCGAGAGCAACAACATTTTCTTTGCCAATCAGCGCCTGAATGGCACCTTGTCCGGCGCCATACATCGCATCGTGTGCGAGTTTAACACCAGATGCTTTAATAGCTTCGATATCCAGTTTGTCGCGCAGGAGGTTCAAGTAATCAGTTGCAACATCTTTCATTTCGATGTTACCCGCGTCTACGTGTGCAGCAAACGACTGGAATGTGTAATCTTCCAGGTTATCATATTCAGCTTCTACCTCAGCGATCATTTCAGGAGATGCTGGTCCGCCAAAATTGGCTTTGATTTTGAAGCCATTGTACGACGGCGGGTTGTGGCTCGCCGTGATCACAATGCCCGCATCACAATTATAGGCCTTTGCCCCCCAACTGATCGAAGGGGTTGTGGTGAACGTTTCTGCAAAGATCACTTGGACGCCCATGGAAGCCATTACTGCCGCAACGTGCTCCGTAAAAGCCCGCCCCTGAAAACGTGTGTCGTGCCCAATCACAATTTTGGGTGATGCACTGTAGTTTTTCTTGAGCCATTGCGCCGTAGCACGCGAGACAATTTCCAGATTGTCATACGTATAGGTCTTGCCGATGACAGCGCGCCATCCGTCTGTGCCGAATTTTATTGCTGATTTATTAACGGGTGTAGACATGGAGATTATAAATATAGGTTGGGTTAATATCTTATTTGCTAGGGAACGCTGAATGCACTTCAGAAAAGCGCTTATTTAAGAGGGGAAATACTCGTTATTGTCGTTACATCACCAACAGAAGTAGGACAACCAGATGTATTTTAATAAGGAAGGTACAACCCTCGAATGTATGCTGCTGGTTAATTAACGATATCCTGTCCAACTTGATGCCAAAGCGCGAAAAATTAATGCATGATACCGCGTGGTGTGCCGGCCGTTTAACAAATCACCCTGAAAGCCGATACCCGGATCGTACAGTATAGCAATTCATCTATTGACCATCCATGGTCCCATCAGGCACCCTTACCCCCAGGCCCGCTTGATCCCCCACACCCCGCTCACGAAACACCAAATGTATGACGGCCCTCGCATCTGCATTGATGCTACTTTCGAGTAGCGTTGTAGTCAATTTTGGTACAAGTCAACCCGTAACGTCCGCTTTACCTGTTGTGTTACCCATAGAAATAATGGGGGCTGATGGCGCTACGGAGGCTGTTAGCGTTTCTTTGGAAGGCGCAACAACCGTTGCCGGTCTGTGGATACAGGCCCATAACCTTTCTTATGATGGGAAAGGCAGCGTGCGCATTAACAACGGGTCATGGATCGCCCTGACCAATGATGCGGTTGAGGTTGCCGCGCCTGAGGTGCATATCGGAGGAATTGGTGGTGGTTACAGTACGATCCGCCTTACCCTCCCTCTGGATGCCTCCCTAATGATAGAAGGGGAAAATACCCTCGAATTCAAATTTAACGCAACAGACGGCAAATCTTCTGGCTGGCGTGTACTGCAATTTAATTTTGTAGATGCCGGCGGCAAATTTTTACTGCCCGATACCCAATTCGTGGAAGAAGATCCCGCCGGCTGGACGCCCATCCTTGTGTCCCAGGAAGATCTCGACAAAGGTGCGGACCTGTGGTACAATGCACCACTCCTGGAAGCAGATGGGCAGGCAATTACGGCGCGTTGCGCAGATTGCCATGCTACAGACGGGCGCGACCTCAAGTACTTTAACTATTCAAATAAATCGATTGTAGCCCGTAGCGAATTTCACGGCCTTTCTACGCTCGAAGCGCAACAGATTGCCAGCTATATTCGCTCCCTGGATGTACCGGCGCCCGGCCGGCCCTGGAATCCGCCCTACCAGCCAGGCCCGGAACTTGATGCCAAACCTGTTGAGGAGTGGGCCGCCGGCGCAGGTCTTGAGTGGGTACTGGACGATGATGCTGAAACCCTGGCGTACCTCTTTCCGAATGGTATTTCTGATGCCGTCGCATCAACCAAAGCCACCCTCAATATGCGGGAACTGCCGCTGGCCATCCAGTTTCCCGACTGGAACCGCTGGCTGCCGCCTGTGCATCCGAAAGACTTCTGGGGAGAGGCGTTTTTGGCAAGCGATGTATGGGATAGCTATGAAAATGGAATTCCAGACGCCCTGGCGCAGGGCGTTGAGTTTGCGCTTGAAAAACGCTCGATTGTAAACGCGATCCAGGGCCTCGACAGTGATGTGTCTACCTTTCGTGAGAACGAGCTGCTGCCGGTTGGCAAAACAACTGCAGACCAGGCGCAGGGCAACCTCGGCCTACAGCTGTGGCAGCTTGTCAAAGTCTGGGATGTAATGCAAACCCATAACCTGGAAGGCCGCGCCCCTGATTTGTACCCTGACGGCGAAGCCCGTTCCTGGTTTTCGATTTCGCGTAATGTGTTTAATGTTGCCCCCCACATCAGCGGTGCCGGCGGGTCAACGGTACACACCCATGGGTCAACGATGCTTGACAAATACTTTTCTCACGCGTGGTACATGTATCAGGTGGTGATCAATGCCGGCAATCGCAACCCACAGGGACACCGACCTGTCGATTGGAAATATCAGTTTGGACATCTCGGCGATTATTCCAAACAAACCGGTCTACCCAGCGGGGCCCGCCTGATTGCTACCTACATCAAAATGATCCAGATGCTCGACAATGACAATGATATTGGGCCTTCTGGCTGGTATATCCGACACGCGCACCCGTACTGGTTTGCGCGCAGCGTGGTCTCTGAAACGGGTGAATCTGCTCCGCTTTTTGCCAGTGTACCCGAAGCTGATCGCGCGCAGATTGCTGAAGTGATGCTACGCAGTTTTATGGAAAAGACGCTTGAGTACGAGGTAGACGCCTGGCCAAGAGGCGAAGAACACGAGCAACTTGAGCCCGTGACGTATGTACCGCAGGCTTACGATGGCAAAGGGGCAATCTTTGACGACCGGTTCAACTATGCCGACAACTTCTACCGCATGATTCCGGCGTTTGAAACACTTGGTGTAGCGCCGGCCTTGCTCGATACGGTAGCTACCTGGGGCGCGGAGGCATGGCCGTTGGGAGATTGGGAAAACCTGATCGATTATACGCCACCCCATGATGATGCAGCAACGGTCTTGTTTGGTGATACCACCGGCGATGGCACAATCTCGGCACTTGATGCTGCCCTCATCTTCAAACACCTCTCTGGAGAAGTGACCCTCACTGACGCTGCATTCATAGCCGGCGACGTTGACGCTGATGGCGCTATTTCTGCCATAGACGCCCTGCTGGTGTTACAGCGTGTCCTGGGGCAGGTTACATGTTTTCCGGTGGAACTCGGTTGCGCGACGTGATTTTTTGAGTGCCGAATGCCGAGTGGTGCGAATTAAGGATTGGAAGCGTGATCCAGTGTTTTCGTATTTCCGTGCTGCTGTTTTGCACGACTCCGGCACAGGAAGCAATGCTTTTAAATGCGTCTTTTACAAAAAAAAGAATATCAATCGGCATTCGAAAATCGGCATTCGATCGGCACGGCAGCTTGCCTTGCTATACTGAATGGCCATATCCTGTCCTCGAATCCTCCCCCGTTGTCGACCCTCAATCAACCACCTGCAACACGTATGCACCAAGTGGAGAGAGGGTTAATTGCGCATTGGCATTCATCTGCATGACTTCATCTGTGACAAGGTTTTTGAAAGATGCTTCTGCACCAAACCAGTGTAGCAACTCAGACAGGTCTACCTGTTTGTTGTCGTCCTCTCCATTTATAAGCACAAGGATTTTTTCGTCATCATCCATGCGCAAATATTTGTAGACACTTTCATTCCAGGCAACTGGGTAGTGTACCAGCCGGCCATGGCGCAGTACGTCATGTTTTTTACGGAGGTGGAGCAACGTTCTGACAAAAGAGAACATATCGTTTTCCATCTCGGTGCGACCAGCCTCCGTGAACACATCTCGTGTATCACCCGGAAAACCGCCTGGCATATTGGCGCGCAACTCGATATGACTCTGGCCGCCGCGCATATTGTGTTCTGATCCGTAGAGCATCTGTGGAATACCCCGTGTGGTCAGTAACATGGTAAATACCTGTTTCATTTTTTTGACATTCCCATCAGCAATGAAATAGCCGCGGGCCATATCATGATTGTCAAAAAATGTAAACAGGTTGTTGCGGTCGGTGTAGACGAAGTCCTGGGCGAGTACTTTGTAGACTGCATCAAGTCGGACCGAGCCTTCGAGGTATTTGCGCCAAGCGTCGGTAAGCGCAAAGTCCATGATGGTGGGTAAATTGGTTTCAAAGTCGCGTTCGAAATGCGTTTCTTTCTGGAAGAGCGAGAGGTACGCCGGCTCTGTCTCCCAAATTTCGCCAACGATATTCGATCTGGGATACTCTTGTAAGATTGCCGCCGCCCAATCAGCGAGGAAATCCTGATCCGGATAGGGATATGTATCTTCCCGATACCCATCAAGTCCTGTGTATTCCATCCACCAGATGCTGTTCTGGATCAGATATTTTGCAACGTATGGATCGCGCTGGTTTACGTCGGGCATGGCATCAACAAACCAAAAAGTACGGAGCAAGTCATCAGCGTGCGGGTCTGCATAGGGATCGCTGAAAGCCATCTTGTAGTGCTTGCTAGACAGGTGGTCTTCTTTTGAGCCGTTTAGCCAGGTAGCGGTCGGCAGGTTATCCACCCAAACGTGGTGAACACCGATGTGATTATTGACATGGTCGAAAATGACTTTTATACCATGCCTGTGAGCTGCTGCCACAAAGTCTTTGTAGGCCTCATTGCCCCCGTGCCGCGGGTCAATTTTATAGTAGTTGGTGGCCTGGTAGCCGTGGTAGCTGTTGTTTGCGTTGTTTTCCAGGATCGGGTTGAGCCAAACGGCTGTAATGCCCAGGTCTGCAAGGTAGGGGAGTCGTGCCTGGATGCCTTGCAAATCGCCACCGTGGCGTGTGCCGTGTTGAGACGGGTCAAAATCATCGATCATGCCGGCTGCTCTGTCATTCGATGGATCACCATTCGTAAAACGGTCCGGGGTAATTAAATACACCACATCATCCACCCCAAACCCCTGATTTCTGCCAGCAAGGGGAGCCCTTTCATAAACAGGGAAATCGATTGTTGCTTCACTGTCTTTTCCCGTAAGACGCAAGGTATACGTGCCGGCAGTGGCCTGCGAGAAGTCGACGTCGATAAAACTGTAGGTTGGATTTGCCAGGCTGTGGACCACCTTAACCGGCAGCGCATCGTCGTCAAATGACGCTGTGATACCCTGCAGGTTGTTGCCATACACCATTAACTGTACCTGGTCATGTTGCATGCCTGCCCACCAGTTGGGGGGCTCTATGTGGTCGATGTGTACGTCCTGCGCCTGAACTGTGGCAGCGAAGCTGACCAACAGGACCATTGCGATCGTACTTTTTTGAATCGGTTTAAGCAGACAGGTGCAGCGCGTAAACATCATATTCTTTAGACCAGGATTCATTGGATCACTTTTATATAATAGACCCTTGTTAGGCAGGGGAAACAACCAAAATCGGAAGGAAACTAGGCCAGGCAACTGGAGAAGTGCAACTCGCCTGAATTAGCCTACGCCCATCAATTCTTTCGCGCTTTCAAGGGCAGCTTCGGTAACTTCTGCGCCGCTAATGAGGGAGGCTACCTGTGCCATTTGTTCTTCTGCGCTGAGGCGGTCAATTTGTGACCGTGTGCGCCCTTCTGCGACCTGTTTTTTGACGCGGAAGTGTACATGCCCAAGTGCTGCTATTTGTGGCAGGTGGGTAATGGCCACAATCTGGTGGTACTGCGCGAGCGCACGCATGCTTTCACCCACCTTGCGTGCTACGGGGCCGGAGATGCCGGCATCTATTTCGTCGAACACAAGGATGGGCAACCGTTCACTTTTTGCAAGGATGGTTTTTAGCGCAAGCATAATGCGGCTGATTTCACCACCTGAAGCCACGCGTGCCAGTGGTCGCAGGTCTTCTCCGGGGTTGGTGGAGATGTAAAACTCAACCAGGTCCATGCCGTTTGGATGCGCCACAATGCGCCCTTCTTTCTTTTCGCTGGAGGTAATCCAGCCCTCATCGTCGTACTGGTGCGTAAACTGGACCGAAAAGCGGCTGTCAGGGATACCTAACTGTGCCAGCTCTTTGACGATAGATTTTTCTACTTTGCCGGCAATATCAAGGCGCTTCCCAGAGAGTCGTCCCGCTATATCACTCAGTTTCTGCTGTGCTGCGGCAATAGATTCTTTCAGTTCAGCAAGCGAGCCCTCAAAATCATTGGCAAGCTCAAATTTTCGGCCGATGTCAGCCCGGTAACCGATAACGGCGCTCAGCGAGCCACCATATCGCCGCTTCATGTGCTCGAGTTCGCCCAGTCTTTCACGGATGGATTCCAGACGTTCGGGATTAAACTCTACCCGCGCATTGTAGTCCTGCAGAAATTTGGCGAGCTCTGAAACGATAATGTGCGCAGATTCAGCTTCTTTTGCAGAGGCTTCCAGGCTGCTGTCTACATGCGCCAGGTCTTGCAGGTCGTTACGGACCAGCACCAATTGGTCCGAGACCGCATCTTCATCTTCGTAAAGAATGCTGTAAAGTCGTGCGCTTACTTCGTGCAGTTTTTCTGCGTGCTCCAGAACTTTCCGTTCACTTTCGAGCGCTTCTTCTTCATTTTCCTGCGGATCTACCTTGTCGATTTCTTCGATTTGGAATCCGTACAGATCTTTTTGCTGCTGCAATTCAGCTTTTTTTGCCTGCAGGGCGTTGCGCTCTTTGATCAGGCCGGCAACTACGTCGTACTGTTTTTTGTACCGCGCAACCAGTCCTTCGAGTCCGCCAAAGTTGTCGAGGGTTTCGATATGCGTTTCCGTACGGAGCAGCATTTGATGTTCGTGCTGTCCGTGTAAGTCGATCAGGTTGGAAGCGACTTCTCTGATTACAGATAGCGTGGCGGGGGAGTCGTTGACAAAAGCGCGGCTATTGGACCCTGAGATTTCCCGACGCAGAATAATCTGGTTGCTTGGTTCCAATGCGTTGGCTTCCAGCAACTTGTTTATGCGTGCAGAATTGGTGTTGTCAAATATGCCTTCGACAATTGCTTTTTTTGCCCCGGTACGAATGGCTTCTGTAGAGGCGCGTTCGCCCAGAATCAGTTTGAGGGCGCCAAGGAGAATAGATTTACCTGCACCGGTCTCACCAGTAATGATGTTGAGTCCGCTGTCAAATTCGACTTCCAGCTCCTCGATCAGCGCATAATCTCGTATGTAGAGCGACCGTAACATGGATTCAAGTTGTTGTTATGGCTACTGAAGGCCAATAAGCAACGTGTTCGATGGTTGTGTGCACCAAATGGGTGCTTGAGAAAAGAGACGCAATAAGGCCTCAAAACGAACCTTGTAACGTCATATTTCCTAAAGAAAAGAAAAAAATAGAAGTAATGTATAAAATATGTGCAAAACTGATGGGAATGCACACATTTTTCCTGATAAATACGATGTGAACCAGCATCAACGGCCTATTGGGAAGCCAAAGGTCAAAAACATTCAACCATAAACCAACAACACGTACAGTACTCCCTAGGTGCGTTGAGGACAATTTTTATACTTCTTGCCGCAGCCGCAAGGACAAGGGTCATTACGCCCGATTTTTTTGTCTTTATTTACAATCGTTTGTGGGCCAGCTGATGGGTCGCGATCCCCGGATGTATTCCCAGACGAGCCACTTCCCATGCCGAACGACGGTGGCGGCGCTTCTTGCTTTGTTTTTGCGCGCCGGGGATCAAGCCGCGACTTGGGCGCTGCCTTGCGGTTTGCGTTGCTTTGGTTATTTACAATCGGGCCGGCGCGGAAAATGAAAGAGACTACATCGTGATTGATGGTTTCCATCATTTGCTTGAACAGCTTGAAGGCCTCCATTTTGTACTCGATCAGCGGATCTCGCTGACCAAATGCTCGGAGGCCAATGCCTTCTTTTACCTCATCGAGGCCGCGCAAATGCTCTGTCCAGTGCTCATCGATGTAGGAGAGCACAGATACGCGTTCCAGCGCATCGTTGATGGCCTGGCCGTTTGTGTCGATGACCTCAGAGATTTTTACGGTAACCCGCATCATTTTGCGGCCATCCGTAAAGTCTACAAAGACGCGCTCCGGCTTGGTTTCTGCATCACTTTCCATCACCTTCTTCATGCTTTCGAGGAAAGGTGCAGCAAGGGCCGAGCGTTTTTTGTTGTAGTAGGATTCTGCGGTTTCCATGATGCGATCACGGAGTCCGTCTTCACCCAGGCGCGAAAATTCTTCGCGATCAATCTGGAAGTCTAGCGCAAGTACGCGGAGTAATTCTTCGCGTATCTCGTCGAGGTTGCCGTCGCCATAGTGTGTCTCTACGAGCCCTTCGATGTAGTCGTAGAGCATGTCCATCAGGTCACCACGGAGCCTGTCGCCCTGGATGGCTGACGTTCTGCGGTCGTAGATGACCTGGCGCTGCGCGTTGAGTACATCATCATACTCAAGCTGGCGCTTACGGATGCCGAAGTTGTTTTGCTCTACCTTGGTCTGGGCGCGTTCTACACTTTTGTTGACCCACGGGTGGGTAATCACCTCGCCTTCATCCATTTTCATCATGTCCATTACTTTGGCAACACGGTCGGCGCCGAAGAGGCTGATGAGGTTGTCTTCGAGGGAGAGGTAGAACTGGCTTTCGCCCGGGTCGCCCTGCCGGCCAGAACGGCCGCGTAGCTGAAGGTCGGTCCGGCGACTGTCATGTCGTTCGGTACCCAGAATGGCGAGTCCGCCTATTTCTTTGATACCTGCAGAAAGCTTGATGTCGGTACCACGGCCGGCCATGTTGGTTGCAATGGTTACGGCACCTTTTTCGCCGGCTTCCGCCACGATATGGGCTTCTTGCTTGGCGCGGTCGCGTTTTGCATTAAGCACGTTGTGCTTGATCTTCTTGCGCTGCAGCATGCGGCTCAGCGTTTCAGAGACTTCAACAGACGTCGTTCCAACAAGAACGGGTTGTCCTTTTGCGTTGTATTCCTGAATTTTGTCGATGACCGCGTTGAATTTCTCACGCTTGGTTTTGAAAATCAGGTCATCGAGGTCCTGGCGCGCGATGGGTTTGTTGGTTGGTACCACAACCACTTCCATCTCATAGATTTTGTGGAATTCTTCCGCTTCCGTCTCAGCCGTACCCGTCATCCCGGCCAGTTTGTGGTACATCCGGAAGTAGTTCTGCAGCGTAATGGTTGCGTAGGTCTGCGTTGCAGCCTGAATTTTTACATTCTCCTTGGCTTCGATAGCTTGATGCAAACCATCGGAGTAGCGCCGGCCGGCAAGCACACGGCCTGTGTGCTCATCAACAATCATAACCTTGTCTTCCTGGACGATGTAGTTGATGTCCTTCTCAAACAGGGTATATGCTTTCAGGAGCTGCTCAATGGCGTGCAGGCGTTCAGCGCGGTCTGCGTACGTGTTGTAGAGGTTGCGCTTCTTTTCAGCAAGGTCGTTGCTCAGAACGCGGCGTTCGTGGTCGAGCTTGTTGGCCCGTTTCTCTTCTGTGAGCTGAACTTGTCCACTGATCTCTGTTTGCAGCGCATGCTCTTTTTCTTCGAGATCTTTTTCCATTCCGGCAATTTCTTCGCCGAGATCAGGCAGTACGAAGAGATCGATTTCTGCGTTTGCTGCTTTGGCCACGTGCTGGCGGCCTTTTTCTGTCATCTCAATAGAATGCTGCTTTTGGTCGAGTGCGTAATAGAGCGCATCATCGACATAAGGCATGTTCTTCGCATTCTCCTGGAGATAGAAAAATTCGGTACGCTGGCGGAGCCGTTCAACGCCTGGCTCAGAAAGAAGCTTGACCAGTCGCGTGTTTTTTCGAAACCCGCGGTACGCGCGCAATAGCGCGAGGCCGGCTTCAGATTCAATCTCGTTGGCTTTTTTATTTTCGCCAGCTTCTACAAGCTTGTCGCGCTCCGTAAGCAGGCGCTCTGCATCTCCAACAAACTGGGCGACTACTTTTTGCTGCGCCTTGAACAGGCTGTCTACTGCAGGACGCAGTTCACTAAAACGTGTCTCGTTGGATTGTGGTACCGGACCAGAGATAATCAGCGGGGTACGTGCTTCGTCGACGAGCACCGAGTCTACCTCATCCACAATGGCGAAGAAGTGTTCGCGCTGTACAAGCTGATCGGCTTCGGTTACAAAAGAGTGATCCCGCAGGTAGTCAAATCCAAACTCGTTGTTTGTGCCGTAGGTGATGTCTGCCCGATACGCAGCGCGCCGGCCTTCCGTATGTGCATCGTATTTATCGATAACGTCTACGGACATCCCCAGAAATTCAAACACTGGCCCCATCCATTCCGCATCACGTTGCGCGAGGTAGGGGTTCACGGTAACAAGGTGTACACCACGGCCTACCAAGGCATTCAGGTATACGGGCGCAAGGGCTACAAGCGTTTTCCCTTCCCCGGTTTTCATTTCGGCAACTTTGCCCTGATGGATAGCAATACCGCCGAGCAACTGCACGTCGTATTGCACCATGTCCCACTCGATTTTAGAGCCTGCCGCTTCCCACGTCTTACCTTTCATGCGCTCACAGGCCACCTTAACGACGGCAAAGACCTCTGGCATCATGTCGTCAAGCGCATCTTCTACCTGCTCGAGCCACTCTTCTTCGAGTTCGTCGAGTTCATCAGACAGCTTTTGCCAATCGTCCAGGCTCAGCGTAGCCGTTTCTGCTGCTACACCATCTCCACCGACAGGGGCCTCGGAGAAGCCATGCTTCATTTCTTCCCGAATTTCCTCCTGGCGCGCTTCGATATCAGCTACAGCGTCTTTAATACGCTGCTTGAACTCGCCGGTTTTCGCCTGGAGCGCCTCGTCAGAGAGCTGCTGGGTAGCAGGTACATGGCTGTTGATTTCTTCAACCAGCGGCCAGAGTTTTTTCAGTTGACGGACATTGGAGTCGCCGCCGAAAAGTTTCTGAACAAATTTGATCATGATGAAAGCAAAAAATACGTTTGGTGCGTGCCAAGATGACAGTTTCCTGTCAAAACTGGGGCAATACCTGCCATGCGCGGTAGTGGGAGAGACCGTCAGGCGGTATTTTTATCTATGCGTCAGGTAAGTCAAATAGCGCACCAATTCTAGCAAAAAGCACGGGTAAGGTTTCAGATGCTCAGGAATCGCATCAACATACCCTAGAAGAACTTCCGATGGGGGAAGTTCCATAAATGCAGCAGGGGATATGGGGGAAGCTTCACAGTTTCTCCCATATCCCCTTAACGTACCTGTGGTACGTATTGGCTAGCTGTCAGCTTCGTTGAGCTCCAGGTCCAGCATGATTTTCACCTTGTCTGAAACCACGAGGCCGCCGGCCTCTGTTAAACGGTCCCATTTGAGGTTGTAATCAAACCGATCAATGGTTGTCTCAGCTTCAAAGCCGGCTTTCTTGGTGTCGCCCATGGCACCCATGCCAAGGAACTCAGCTTCGAGCACAACTTCTTTGGTGATGTCGCGAATGGTCAGGTCTCCAACCAGTTCAAATTCACTGCCGTCAATGTTACGCACTGCTTTGCTGACAAATTTCATTTCGGGATAGGTCTCCGCATTGAAAAAGTCGTCAGACTTGAGGTGCCCATCGCGGCGGTCAATACCGGTCGAGATGCTGCCAATCTGAATGGTAGCGGATGCCTGCAGAGTGCTCAGGTCGTCACCATCCATGCTAACGTTGGCTTCGTAGTCTTTGAATAAGCCGTTTACATTGGTAATGCCGAGGTGCCGAACTTTGAAACCAATCTGAGAGTGGGCTTTGTCAACAACGTAAGCAGCAGCAGCCTGTGGGGTTGCTGTTGTATCGTCTGTTGTAGGTGTGGCTTCAAAAGATGCGCCCGGTAGCACAATTAATCCCATCAGGGTCAGTGCGAGCAGGATACTTAGGTTTTTCACCGTGTTGTTCCTCTATGTGGTTGTTTACAAAAAATGTTGATGTAATAACACTGGGTTGCAATAGTGTGATGTGTGTTACAACACGAAAATAAAAAAGAGGTTTCCCAGATGCTATTTAACGAGTTTAACAAATTGTAAAGGACAGCGTTTGGCCCGCTGTTTGCCCAAATAAACAATATTTTGAGCCGGTAGCCCCGGGGAGCGGGGAACTGCACAGCAGGGACTGGATATTATTTAACGTCTGTTCAAAACAAAATGCCCGTATGCTTTAACGCTACCATTTTTTCTTAGTTTACTACACTTAATCTGGTGCACATGCACATCTCTGCATTGAACAGCGTAATGCCGTACACAGTATTGCCGCATACAAAGTCATACCGCGCCCTGTTATTGTTGATGCTGGTGGCCAGCCTTTTCGGCACACTGCAGACCAGCGCACAACCAGGTGAGTTGACGGGCTTTTCTTTTTTGCGGATGGAGCCTTCTGCCCGTGCCGCAGCTTTGGGTGGCGCATTTAATGCCGTCCAGGGTGATGATGTAAACGCCTTTTTCTACAACCCTGCGCTTGCCAATGCGCAGATGCACCGTGGGTTGTCTGTTTCCTTTTTGAATCATGTCAGCGATCTGCGTGCTGGATTCCTTGCTTATGGCTACCACGCAGAAGCCCTCGGCACGCTCAGTTTTGGAATGCGGTATCTCAGTTGGGGTAGCCTTGATGAAGCTGATACGCAGGGCAACCGGCTCGGCTCTTTCTCTGCCAATGATGTGGCGTTTACCGTGGGGTTGTCTCGGCTGTACAGCGACCAGTTGTATGTCGGTGCTAACCTGCACAGTATCATTTCGTCTGTTGATGCTTTCTCTGCCTCCGCACTGGCAGCCGATGTAGGCATTGTGTACCAGGCCCCCAGTGGGCAGTTTGCGTTTAGCACGTCGATCAACAACCTCGGCGTGACCCTGAAGTCGCTTGGCGAAACAGAAGACGAGTTGCCGCTTGATTTTCGCGTGGGCGTTTCTGGCAAGCTACGCCACCTGCCGCTGATGCTAACCCTGACGGGCTACAACCTGCACGATTTTGACGCTGCCGTTCCTGGTGCCAGTACGTTGGACCAGGTCATGGAGCATATTGCCGTCGGCGGCGAGTTTCAGTTCAGCGAAAGCTTCAACCTGCGGTTTGGGTATAACCACCGCCGGCACCAAACGCTCAAACAGAAAAGCCGGCTCGACTTCGCCGGTTTTGGCTTTGGCGTCGGACTCAAAATATCGCGCGTCTATTTCGACTACGCCTTCAATTCCTGGTCGTCACTGGGTGGTTTAAACCAGTTTACATTGCGCACTGTGCTGTAGGGAATAAATGCCGCACTGTTGTTGTCCATTCTGCAGCTAACCCGCCGTTGCGCTAAGGACAACGTAAGAACTATGGATACCACTAAAACTACCTTGCTGCTTTTAGTTGTTGTGCTGATGGCGCAGGCCTGCAATGTGTTGCAGGAAAACAATGCTGATGACGTTGTCATCACGCTTGATAAGCCTTTCCGCTTGTACGTTGGGGAAACAGCGCGGTTGGGGGATGAATTTCAGATCACTTTTGAAAACCTGGCGGAAGACTCTCGATGTCCGCTTGGTACTGTATGCATTTGGGAAGGTGAAATTGAGGCTGCCTTCCGAGTGACCACGAACAGTACCAGCCAGTCGTTACCTTTTCAGGGCTTTGTTGGGGCTGGTGGGGATGCGGTACTGCAACAATTGATAGGGCAGTACGGCATCGAACTACAGCGCGTACAGCCTTATCCCGGCACAGATGCAGCCATCGATGAAGATAAATCAGCTATGCTGGTTGTTAGTCGGGTGGACATTCGTTAGCTCTGAAAGCCTTACAGATTCTCGTTGAGAATTTCCTGTAGTTCCAGCATAGCAAGCGCTCCGCCATACAATGCTTGCAAGGCTATCACTTCATCTAGATACAACTTTAACGTAAGCTCGCCTGCGCTGAACCTGAATTGGTTATCTGGGGCTGCACTTTTGGCTATTGGATTGTTCAGCAGATTTTCTAACTGAACATTGAATGACGCAAATCGGGATGCGCTTTGGTGAAGCAAAAAATGTTTGCATTGGACCTGCAGCTTGTTACAGCAATCGCATCTGAAGATGGTGCCGTAATTGGTCTCGTATAGCAGGCTGAGGTTGTTAGGATTATGCATGGCAGGGCTTCCTGGTTTATGATTGCTGTGCGAGCATATCTCTCCATACTTGCACTTCGTGTTGTCCTTCTTTTCGCTTACTGAAAAGGTAGCAAAGCACCTGGCCGGCATCGTCAAACACTTCCAGCGAATGTACCTCACCTGTTTCGACGGGTTTGCGTACAATCCAGGTCGAGTTAATTTCTTTGTGTTTGACGTGGAGATTGAATCCGGGATCAAGAATGTTGTACCAATCCCTGATCAGCTTCAGCTTATGAATAGGTCCACTGTGAATCTGCGTGCATCCAGGATTGTTGACGAAGATCATCATTGATAGCCCATTTTCAGCCGCTTGCTCCAAGAGCTTGGTAAAACTCGATGTATCCACCTGACGGGCAAACTCAGGACCTGCAATGCGGAAAGCCTGCAGGCGAGTAACCGAGAATTTCCGAAGCATGAAAATGAAGTCGTGCGTGTCGCGAAGCGCGTTCCAAGCATCCTGTAATGCTTTTTTGTCGATGCATTCGTCAGGTAACTGCTCTGCATGCGCTTTCTGCTTGAGTGCAACAAGATTCTGGGATTGGTCTTCCGCTTGGTATTTCTTGACAAACTGGTTGTAAGCCGCAACATTGCTTTCTGGGCGCAGATGCGTTTTGTGAACGGCATTACCAAAGGCGTCGAAATATTGTAGGCTGCGTTTGATTTCACCCTGTTGGTCTTCCTTGTGCACGGCAAAGGCAAAGTGCCAGTTTCTGAAGAAAATCCGTAAGTCGATATTTTTATCCAGGGTTTGCCCCATTTTATGATCGGGCATTACCGACGCATTGCTGTAATTACCTACTTTTTCGTGTACAAAGACTTCGTTTCGGGTCAGGGCCATTACCTCACCAAGCGACTCTTTATCCAGCAGCATATCATACCACTCGGATTTTAGCCGGGTAACGCCTTCGCCAATGTCTGTGGCGAGTAACTGCGCTTCTGATACACCCAGTTGCTTTGCTGCATCACGGATGCGAACACGCGGGTTCTCTTCTTTAAATTGTTGCCAGGCAGTTTTTAATTCAAGCGTATTCATGACGATGGTACAGTTAAGGTATTGGTGTGAGAACTATGATCATTTAGCGGAGGATGGACTACAGGATGCAGCGGCACAATCAGGGGACAAGGATGCTGCGGGTGCCGGCTGATACAGGTATGGACGGAGAAGACTTCCCGTATATTTTCAGCAGTGAGCACCTCATCAGGTTGGCCAAGGACCTGCAGCCGGCCATTTGCCATCAATCCAACCCGATCTGCATACTGCGCAGCCAGGTTAAGGTCGTGTAACACGATAAGCACACCAACCCCATCAGCCGCCATTGACTTAGCCAGTTGGAGAATACTGTGCTGATACTGTAAGTCGAGGCTAGCCGTTGGCTCGTCCAAAAAGAGGTAGCGAGGCGTGTTATTTTTTGATTCATCCCAAATTTGTGCGAGTGCGCGTGCCAAATGGACGCGTTGCTGTTCGCCTCCTGACAGGGTTGTATATGCCTGCGCTGCAAGATGGGTAACCCCAACGCGTTCCATGGCGGCCCAGGCAATTTTTGTATCAGCAGGGGTTGTATACTTGTTGTGCGGCATACGCCCCATCAGGACCACTTCAAACGATGGGAAGGGAAATCCCAGTGAAGAAGACTGGCTAACAACCGCGTGGCTCGTTGCTTTTTCCTGTGGTGTAAGGTGCTGTAAAAATTTGTTACCGAGCTGAATGCTGCCTGTCGTAGGTCTGTACTCACCACAGGCCAGTTTTAAACAGGTCGATTTGCCTGCACCATTCGGACCAAGCAGTACGGTGACATTCCCCCGTGGGATTGTCAGCGAGATCTGCTCTACAAGCGTCTTTGATTTGATGCTATAGCTAACCGATTCGAATTTGATCATTGATCTTTAGGCGAAATTTGTCCCTGCTTCATCCCGGTACTTCAAAAGCAACCACAGGAAAAAAGGCGCACCCAGCAGCGAAGTTACAATCCCAATAGGTAATTCAGCTGGCGCAATAATAGTACGGGCCAACAAATCAGCAGCAAGCAGCAGACTTGCACCCAGCAAAGCCGAGCCTGGCACGAGTAAGCGATTGTCAGGTCCGGTTGCAAGCCGCAATAGGTGAGGCACAACAAGGCCGACAAATCCGATAATGCCTGTTACAGCCACTGTAGCCCCTACGGTGAGTCCTGTTATCCAAACCACCAGTCCTTTTACGTATTGGACTTTAATGCCCAGATGTGTAGCATCCGCTTCACCCAACATCATAGCATTTAGTGACGCGGCCAGTTTGATGGCAATGCCAATGCCAATTAGAACCAGTGGGGCAATAATCGCCAGTGACTTCCAGGTGGCTCCTCCGACACTGCCGAGGGTCCAAAATGTGATGTCTCGGAGCTGTGCATCGTCGGCTATCATGAGCATGAGGCCAGTCCCTGCAGCAGTAAGTGCATTTAAAGCAATGCCGGCGAGTAACATGGTGGCTACAGATGTTTGGCCTTTCCAGGTAGCCAGGGTATAGACCAGATAAATGGCCGCCAGGCTGCCTAGAAAAGCAGCAAGCGGTATAGCCCACAATTGCCAAATGGTGCTGGCTGTGCCCAATATTGTTGTCCCGAATACAATCATCAATACTGCTGCAAGCGCAGCCCCGCTGGATACGCCGATCAGGCCGGGGTCTGCCAAGGGATTTCTGAAGAGGCCCTGCATGATTGCGCCGCTCACGGCCAGGCCGGCGCCAACAAGCATCGCGAGCAGGATGCGCGGCAATCGGATGGCCATTAAAACCATTGCCTGTTGGTCCGCATAGGCAATTCCAGAAGACAGGCCCAGGCGGTCCAGCAAAATACCCAACACCTGGACCGGGCTAATGGTGATACCTCCCAGGCCAAGCGATACCACAAAAACCACAAGCAAAAGCGTGCACAAGGCTAGCAAGACGATGCGGTATTTGCGCGACTTAAGCCGCACATAATCTTGCGCGATGCCTGTGGCTGAAGCGATATGAACAGGTGTTGTTGCCATAGCCTGATTAGTGATACAGCAACGTGTAAAGCTCAAGGGCGGCATCTCCGAGGCGTGGCCCGAAGCTCAGCATGAGCATGTCGTCAATAGAAAGAAAAGCTCTGTTTTGTCCGGCTGGCGTTAATGCGATGCCAGGCACTTCGAGGAGTCCTTTTTCGCCTCCAATGCTTTCAAACCCACGTTCAAGGAGCAGAATTACATCCGGAGCTGCAGCAACGACGGCTTCCGGGGTTAGCGGGCGGTAGTCTTCATAAGAAGAAATTGCATTTTTGCCGCCGGCCAGCCTGATGATTGCATCTGCGGCGGTGCTGCGTCCAGACACATTCAGGGTGCCACCACCCCGCGCGTAAATAAATAAGACCGACTTGGGGGCATCTATTTGCGAAGTTTTGGCAGTGAGGGTTTCAATTTTTTCTTCGAGCCCGGCAATAATGCGTGCAGCTTCCGGCATTGCACCAACTGCTTTGGCTACAGCTTTAATTTTTTCTTTGGCGCCTTCGATACTGGGCGTGCTCGGAATAACTTCGACGGGTACACCAGCACTGCGGATTTGGGCAAGTGCGCCTGGTGGACCTGCATCTTCACTGGCCAAAACCAGTTTCGGGTTTAGTGAAAGGACACCTTCAGCTGAGATTTGCCTAAAATAGCCCAGTTTAGCGTGTTTCTTTGCGGCAGGCGGGTAAATGCTCGTTAAGTCGGCCCCAACGATATCACCGCCTTTGCCCAGCGCGTAAACTATTTCTGTAATACTGCCCCCTAACACGACAAGGCCTGAAGCGTTGGTTCGTGAATCCGCTAATTCCTGGGCCCTGACAGCGGGCGTCGCCATTGAAAAAAGCAAGAGGGTGACGGCGAAGTTTTGTAGCGATATGAATGACATGAGAAGAATTATTGCTTATCGGGAAGGGATAGAGAGCAAAGAGGCCAGGGGTGAATCACGGTGTTCACCCCTGGCTTGTGCTCAACCAGCACGCAGGATGAGTCTGTTATAGTGGCGTGTTTTAAAGAGATTCCAGGTTGCGAGACCCGTCAGCCCGAAAAACATATTCAATGGTGTAAAAGCGGGACGGCGTTGTTGCCGTGACGTCAGTAATAGCTGGATTTCCCTGGTAGTAACTGAGAATTCTGAATTTGGCAAACCGGCCATCCGCAGTACGTACAGCGATGGTGCGGCCGGCAAGGGGGGATACCAGGTTTGAAGCAGGATTGTAATTATACCAGCCATTGTCTGAGCCCGGGCAAACGGCAAAGGCAGCTCCGTCTCCCATATCGGTTGAGCACACAGAAACACCATCCGTGCGGAATTCACTGTCAGCAGGTGCTTCGATTACCTCTTCAAACGTCTGCTCTAAAATTACAGCGCCACCCTGTCCTGGGCCGCTGTTGCCGCCATTGAAAATGATGTTGGTACCTTGAAAGGCAATATCCCAGTTTGTGGAAGCAGAGTCTGTTCTCGTGGTATTATCGTATGTCAGTACAATATTACCATCTCTAAGACTTACGAACGCATACTGGTTCAAACTGATAGGCCGGCCAGTAACCGGATCTCTACCAACCGTAGGGTCAGCGGCAATGTCTTGGATGAGCGATGCTTGCAGCGGTTCTGGATCGTCGTCGCTGTTGCTGTCGCAAGCGGCGAGGGTTACAAAGGCAAGCGCGTAAAGCGCTATTTGATATATTTTACGCATTGTAGTAAGCAATGATGAGATTAGGGGTTAAAGCGAAAGTTGTAAGCTTGAAAAAACTGTGCGGCCGGGGAGTGAGGGAATCAGGGTAGGTTTAACAACATCGAATAGATTTCTGAATCCCAGTTGTGCCGTCAGGGTTTGTCCTGTTTTGAATGACCAGCTTTTGGTTGCTGTCGTGTGCCAGAGCATGTACCCCGGTATAAATTCCTCGTCGAGGTTGGCGATGGTATTGCCATCGATATCCCGGTAGCCATATCGGTTGCGCCACTGCGCGCGTATGCTCACGGTCATCTTGCGTGCAGGCAAGAGGATTGTTGATCTGATGGTACCTGAGTGGGGAGAGCGACCAAGTAACCCATCATAGTCGGATCGTTGAATACGGTAATCACGACCACTTAGTCTGCGCCCGAAAACGGTGCCAGCATCAATCGCTTCCAATATCTCGCGATCTCGCGCCTCTAAAAACTGGTAACCCGTTGCAACCTGAAGCCAGGCCAAAGGAGAAGATTCAATTTCCAGGTTGATGCCGCGGGTGTAAATCCTATTCAGGTTGAAATAGCTGAAAACAAACGAGCCGTTGCTTTTCTGTGCGATAGGCTGCGTTTCAATCAGGTCGCGCACATTGTTATGGAAAGCGCCTAACGTGATCGAGAGCGATGTTGAAAGTTGTACGGTTACACCAGCGTTATAGGCAACCGATCGCTCTGCAGTGATTTCTTCGATGGTAGTCAGATCCAAGAACGTGGCGTCAATTTGTCCGGTTGAAGTGAGTGACGAAAGGCCCTCGGAGAGTTGTGTAGACCCCAATACCGTATAGCCAGCAGCGGCGTTGGTAAAATTGAGATAGAGTTGCCTGAATGCCGGGGCTTTGAAGCCGCTGCCAACCGAAAGGCGTACACGAACTTTTTCTGTTGGCCGTACCAGTAAGGAGAGCTTGGGCGTGAGACGCGATGCGTAGTTTTCGTGTGCGTCAAAGCGTGCGCTTGCGTTTGCTTCGAGTATTGAAGATGGGAGCCATTCGTGTTGTGCGTACACAAACTGGCTACCGGCAACTGGTTTGAAGTCACCATAGCGATCGCCATCGAGCGATTCTTCTACAACGCCGGCACCAAATACTGTCAAGTGTTTGGCACTCCAATAGCCGTTAGCCTGAATCTCTCCTTTCTGATAGCGCTGATTGATGCTGTCGTAGAAGAGCAGAGACTGATCATCCTGGTTACGCTGCTCTGTCTTAGTTGCAAACGCAGCCCGGTAGTATGTACCGATTACTTCAATTCTGTTGGTCAGGCGGTGTTTGATTTCCGGGTGGATGCTCCAGTCTGTTTGGTCTTCCTGGGAGCCAAAGAATTCAGCCGGTTGGTTTATCGAAAATTGTGAGGCCTGCTCTTGAATGGCCAATCGGCCACCAAATTCGATTTTTGTGCGATCTGAAAGGTCTAGATG
The DNA here is from genome assembly GCA_039111535.1 of Bacteroidota bacterium. NCBI lineage: Bacteria > Pseudomonadati > Bacteroidota > Bacteroidota bacterium. The sequence continues at coordinate 23,195 of JBCCIM010000076.1, forward strand.
CGCACGTAAGTCTGTGGTATAATCAGTGAATTCAGGCGTGGTAGGTCCAAATGAGTCTGGGGTTAGGTCATACCCGGAGGAGCTGTAGCGATTGATAAGTGCTTTTACGCCAGCACGCTTGCTGCTCGCTTCCACGCTGGTAGAGAAATCAGTTGTATTGTGGGTGCCGAATCGGCTCGTAAATGATGCGGTGAGGGGTTTGTCGGCTTTTTTTGTGATGATATTAATGACGCCGGCCAGAGCCTCACTGCCGTATAACGAAGAGGAGGGGCCATTGACCACTTCAATTCTTTCAATACCTGAAACAGTCAGCCTTTCAAGGTCGAGGGTACCGGCAGTCCGGCCAATTACAGGTTCACCGTCAATCAGGATCAGCGTATAGTCTGCGTCAAAACCCTGCACCTGAATGCCGGCGCCGTGGTCGTAATTAATTGTGAGCCCCGTCAACTCGCCGAGGGCATCTGTGAGCCGAAGGGAGCCCATATTCTGCAATTCTCGTGCAGAAATCACCTGCGTAGGTACAGCGACATTCTCCAACGTCTTTGCTGTACGTGTAGCTGTTACAACAACCTGCTCTAATTCATAGGAGGCTAAGGTATCTGGGGGCGTGGCTTGGCCAAAAGAATTTAGGCAGGCGCTGAGGCATAAACCTATGAAGAGAAGACAGCGCATATCATCATTGTTAATTTAGACTAAGTCTAAATAGATGTCTAAAGGTAGGCATACGTTCCCCTGAATTCAAGTTAAGTTAGTGTGAACTGTAAGATCCTATCTTTATTAGCACTTCTTTTGGATTCACGTCTTCTTGATTTGCAAAACACGATCAGGATAATGTACATTGCAGTCCCTTATTTAGATTTAGTCTTAATAAAGAATAAAAATGCCTTTTTTACATAAGTACACTGCGATCGGTTTTTTAATGCTATTGGTTGGATGCAAGTCTAGTCAGGAAGTGGTCGAGCATTCAACCTCTCTATTACCCGCACCGACGCTCGTAAATGACATTAACCTTTCAGATGGCAAGGTCCTTTACAGCTTACGGACGCAAACAATTATACCTGGTACAGCAGAAGACACTGATGCATGGGATATTGCTTTTGAACGTGTGTCTGTCTACGCAAATAAACACGGGGAATTGCTGACGCTTGAATTCGATGCTGTCAACCATGTCCCAGATACATGGGACAACGCGAAAGCTGTTGCCGGGCAGGAAATCGATGATCCGGAAGGGAGCGGATGGTATAATTACAACACTTCAACGCATGTTGTCTCTGCAAGGCCGGGTAAAACATTTCTCGTAGAAACGCCGGCAGGTACGTTTGCTAAAGTTCAAATTCTGAACTACTACAAGCAAAACGAGCCACAAAAAGGCGCGCCCCGTTTCATTTCTTTCCGGTATGTACATCAAGCTGACGGCTCAAAGTCTTTGCGATCTGCAGCAGGTAGCGGTTTGCAACCAGCTTCCACACTTAGTCAGTGATCTCTTCCACGCCTTTCAAGTCATACAATGAACGAAAATACTACCCTCATTCCATTATACCGGGCTGGCCACGGACACACGTATCGATGCTCCTGTTGCGACATCATCCAAATTGAATTTGATAACGCTTCGCTGTGCTTTCCTGTGAAGCGCATGCTAACGCTCAGAGATGAGTTAGAAGTTGCGCTGCAAAAAGACTGTGCGTCCCAACGTAAAGGTAGCTTTGTCAAGTTTTACGAAAGCAATTTGGCCATTTGTTATTCGCATAGGCAGTTGATTGCACTACACGATTTGATCGACGGCAGTATTGCAATGCTCGAGTTTCGGGATGTCCTGCATGATCTGGCCTCTATGCCTGATCATGCGCCAACAGCACGGCGCTTTTATGAAGAAGAGCCACTCAATTTGGACATGGAAGCGTCTTGCTTCAGCCCTATTTCTTCAATGCCTTCCGGCGCACTGTACAAGTCTTGCAAAAAGGGCTGGTTTAAAATTGAGTTCATGAACCTGAAATTGATCCAGCATACCCGATTGCTGATGGAGTTCCAGCGTTTCCTCTGTAAAATTTTGAGCTATCCGATTGCTTGTAGTAACATGCTTCAAGAGCCTGTGTACGAAATTCGGTTTGCGCCTGGCGAAATAGCACTGTTTTTTTGCAAAGATGAGATTCAAGATCTTTTTGATTTGATCGAGAGCGCAAAGCACCTCATTCCCCCTTTTCATCAAGAAGCTTTTCGGCTGAACTAGCCAAACGACTGTGCCTCTGGTAGGTACAAAAGGAGGGCTCCGGGGTTACCCCGATTCTGCTTGTGGGGTAGCCTCGGGCTTTTTATGTAAACCTTGTTTTCTGCGCTATTTTAGCAAGACGATTTTGCGCATGTCCACACCTTTTGCCGTACGCAGTACCGTCATGTAAACACCACTGGCGAGCCCTGTACCATCAAAGGTGACCTGCTGCCGGCCTGCATCCTGGAAACTGTCGACCAGCGTTTTTATCCGCTTGCCTGTTAGATCGTACACCTCTACCTCAACTTGTGAGGCCTGTGACAACGTGTAGTTGATGGTTGTAACAGGGTTGAACGGATTCGGGTGATTCGGCAACAACACTGTTTGCTCAGGAATGGGCAGGGCTATCGTAACCACATCTGAGTAAGCAAAAGCCCCGTCAAAATCGATTTGTTTAAGCCGGTAATGCAATGCCTCCTTTGCAAGGCCCAGCAAATCATCCTGGTATCTATAAGACTGAGGCAGCGTTGTTGTGCCATGTCCTTCTATAAAGGTAATGGACTCGAATGTGCCCTCGTCTATGGCACGCTCCACTGAAAAGCCGGCGTTGTTGGTTTCACTTGCCGTATGCCACCTGAGCGCTACATGATCACCGTCTAACTTGCCTGCAAAGCCTGTGAGCTCAACGGGTATCGTACCATCGGGCAGCGAGACCATCTGCTCTGTTGCAAATGCAGAGCCTTTGTAGCCCTGGTCTACAGCCTGTACAGACCAGTAGTAGGTGCCTTCAGCCAGACTTCGAATGGGCCAGCTGGTGTTCTGGCGGACATTGCCTTCGCGTGCCAGCAGCAAGGTACCATTGGACAGGGCAGGGGCCGACATGATTTCGCTGCCGCCCGGTGTTGTGCCAATGCGCAGGTTGTAAGTTAATGCCTGTGTTGGCGTTTCCTCGTCGTTTGCCGAATCCCACGAGAACGTGACGATGTCGTCGTTGATGGATACGAACAGGTTGGTTGGTGCGGTCGGTGCATCGTTTTTAGCAATGCTGTTGTTTTTGAAGATGCGAGCCGTGAGACTCTCGTCTTCGTTTTCAACTACGGCGAGGATGTCGAGGTCATCGTCGTTGTCGTAGTCGCCGAAGTAAGCAAACTGGACTTTATAGTCGTCGAGGGTCTGTACAACGCTGGCAAAAATTCCGCCTTGATTTTCAAAAATGGGGGTATGAATGGGTGAGAGTAAGTCATTATTGCCGGTGAGTAAGTCCGGGTCGCCGTCATTGTCGTAGTCGCCCCAGGCATGCGTGCCATTATTGGGTGCAAAAATCAGATTAGACGATGAAAACTCACCGTTTTGATTTTCGAAGAAGGTTGTTTGTTTAGGTTTGAGTGGGCCGCCTTCGGTATCATAAATGTCACCTGTTAGCATGAAATCGGAATCCCCA
>JBCCIM010000077.1 GCA_039111535.1 Bacteroidota bacterium
CGCCAATCAATGCCGGCACGGCCAGCCTCGACCACTCCGTATTGATTGCCGTACCTGGCTTACGAATCAGCGCGTCCAAAGAATATCTGCCTGCACCTACGGCAGCAAATACAACAAACAGCCAGACGTAGTGCTGGGCAATATGGATATGCACAAGCGGTAACACTTCGTGATAGCCAAAAGCGGCAACCCCCATCGTAAAGGCAAGCATGATTCCGGACAAGCGTGTAACCAAACCAAGAACCAGCAAAAGCCCAAATCCGAATTCAGTAAAACAAGCTACCCAGGCAAAGAACGTTGGAAAGGGAAATCCGATGGTTGTCACCTGATCGACCATCCATTCAGGAAGCGGGATTTTATCCAGGCCGGCAGACATGATGGTGAAGCCGGCGTAAATCCGGGCGAGTAGCAAGCCGAGGTTGGCAGCAATGCTTTCGATCTCAGGTTGTTGGAAAAGGAAGGTGTTGAGTTTTGTGCGGAAGTCGGTCATAATGAAAAAGGAAGGATGATTAATTCACTCGCTTCCATTATCCGACTGTAATGTATGTTTGGCGGCTCAATCCATTAAATGAGGGGTCTCAGAACCCGGCTTCCACCTTTTGAGCCTATTAAGCCGGTATGTATCCGGATGCCCGACATTATGCACAGTCGCTTTTTAACCCAATGCTCCCTAAAGCACTCCATCAAACGGGCAGCTCAACCAATTTCCCGCTCGGGAGGGGTGGTCATAACAAACCCATGATCGGGGTGTGTACGCACATTCCGAATGCGAACGCAAACGGTGTCCAGCGCCCCACCCATCCCATGTTATCCCGGACTTGATCCCATAGGCGTTAAGAACGGGCGAGGTAAATACTATTTTTTATATGTTTAAGTCTCTTATTGGACAGTCATTCCTGAATCAAGTTCAGGACAGGCACTCAACTTGATTGTGGATCCATACAGCGATACCATCAGCTTCAGTTGCCTTTTCCGTCCTCTGGATACCGGATCAAGTCCGGCATGACGTGGCTTTTTATAACATAAAACGTGCTGATCGAAACAAGCTTGGTTATTAAATATCAACTATATGAGTACGCTGTTCTCGACGCCTATGGGACTTGATCCGGGATCCAGTGCGATTGACTGTGCATGCGAGACACTGCAAAGCATTATGCCTCCCAGATCCTTCGCGCGACTCAGGTTGACATCGATGGAGGTGAAAGGACTACTCCATTTGCGAACATGTTGGGGGTGACGCCTTCGATTTGCTTGAAGACACGATTGAATGTCGCTTTTGAATTGAACCCGCATTCAAGTGCTAAACCAAACAGCGTCAGTTCTTTAGCCTGACCAGCCCTTACAGCTTGCTTAAAAGCTTCAACGCGATAGGTATTGACAAAGCCTCTGAAGTTTTTACCGTCACCGGCGTTAATGACCATGGACACCATTTCCCGTGACTGATCCATCGCTTTGGCGACCGTACCCAGGCTGAGGTTAGGATCAAGGTAGGCTTGATTGCTCTCCATCCATGTGGTAAGCCGTTTTAGCTCGGATGCAATTTCCTGGTCAGCCATCTTGCCTTCATTCTTTGCATCTCCCAGGTTGGCAGTCAGCGGTGGGCGGGCTGACATGTAGCCGGCAATAGAAATGTAATAGGTTGTAATGGCTACCATTGTCGCAGTAAACCACGATTGGATGTAGTCGAAGTCGAACAATACAGATTCGATAATTCGCAGCAAACATGTTATAAAAACAGTGAGCAAAACGACCCACAAAAAACGCTTTATCCAGGGGTACAAATGAGCTTCAGGGTTCGCATATTCTGCTTCAATCCAGCGTTGATATTGGCGATATTGCTGAATGGTTACCCATAGGTACACACACAAGGACAACAGCGTGAGCAATTGATAAATTGGATTGATGATCGGCAGGTCTACCGCATCCATCCAGTGAAAAACAAAGTCGCGCCCTTGCACAAAAATCGCGATATGGTAGACCGCATAAACGACAAACGGGAAAAAATGCCATAGGCTTTGTTTGGTAAGCCTGAAGCCTCGGTTTGTATGCGCAATCACAAACAGATAAAGCAGTGGTCCAATTAGCAACCCTGGATTGAGTGGCAAGAATAGCCACTCGTTCCAAAGAACATGGATATCCAGGAGACCGAGGAGAATCGGCAGCAAGACCAGGCAACCGCAAAACAGCAGCATTGCCAGCAAGTAATCTGACAACCGTTCCTCCCGGGCTCCACGTACAACAAGTAGCACTGCAAACAGCATCCCCTGAAAAAGCCCCAGGGTGAGCGGCACGAAAAACAACAGGTACACGTTCTCGATCATAAACTCAGCACAGTCTATTCTTCTTCAAAAAGATTTACTTTTTCCCCTGCCATGTTCTCATCAATGGTGATCAACAGTTTATCTGAAAGCAGCCGGCCCTCTGAATACACCTTTGTGCCTACAGGCCAGTTTTCTGCCCGTTCACCACTTGCCTTTAGCGTAAAGCCGTATCCAAAGGAACGTGCGCGAGGCCCTTCAACTCGTAACGCCATACGCTTGCGAGAATTATTTACGAGTACAAATTTTACATACGACACTTCAGCTTTGCCCAAGTCCTCAAACTCATCCACAGACACAACATTCGCCATATCATTCCTGTTCTTTATTGCAGCAGGCGCACTTGAATACACTACTGTGCCTGTCTGGGAAACGTTGGTCACCAGTTCGTTGACGTCACCAAGTTTTACGGTACCATGCGATGATATTGCCACGTCAGCATAGTCTGTGGTCAGGTTCGTTGCATCAATACTTCCAGTTTTTGTACGTACCTGGATACGGTCTGATTGCCCATACAGGGTCACATCCCCAACGCCGGCGTTTATTTGCAGGCGAGGTCCTTCGATGTTTTCGATGACAACATCACTATATCCACTGGTTTCCAATTTTGTTGTTAGCGGTGTGCCAATATGGATGACGACCCGCTGCGATGGTTCAATCCAGCGATCCTGCGTGATACGCAATTTGCCTCCCCGAACGTTGGTCCCGATATGGGGCAATACATTTTCGTCTCCTTCAATTCGGAAAGAGGGGGTTTCTCCATTGACGATCGTCACATCAGCTGAGAAATCAATCAAAACGGACGAGAACGTTGGTAGCGGGCGGATTTGTTCTACAATTTCACCATTCCCATTGACAGGTTTCTGAGCATTTGCAGTTGAAATTACCGTAACGGCCAGAAAAGCCAGTGTCGCAATTCGTTTCAATACATACATTGTGTTTACCTCTGGTTAGTCAAAATACGTAAGCAACCAGCCGGCTGCAGTTTCTGACCCTAACTACGGTAATTTACATACGCGCGACGCCTCGATACATGCATTGATGCATCTCAAAGTGTGTTAACCACGTTTTGATACCCTTTATCGGCCGTCCACCGTTTGTTCTACACCGCATTCACCCAAAGTACAACAAGATCAAGTGCCCAAAAAGAAGCGTTCCTTGGATTTTGAGGTAGCGCCGAGCCGTTCATAGAAACGAATAGCACCCGTATTAAACGCCGGTGTTTGCCACTGTATCAACGTGCACCCCATTTTCCGGGCTTCAGTGACAAGTTGGGATACCAGTTGTTTTCCCAGCCCCAGGTTTCGTGCGCGTTGATCGATATAGAGGCAATCCATATAGACATAAGTGCCAGCATCCCAAGTAGCATATTGCTGCATGTATGACAAGAAGCCGACCAGCTTCCCTTTTTGCTCAGCTACCAGGCAAAAAAGTTTGGGCGGGTCGCAAAAGAGCCCTTCAGCCAGTAGTGCTGCTTTGCCGGCCGGGTCGTACGGTGCCTTTTCGTAAGCCGCGTGATCCGCACACAACGCAACCAATGCTGACAGGTCGGTCTGTTCGACAAAACGAATAGTGATCTCATCACGCATACCATCACCTCAAAAATCGATACGTTGCTTTCAATAGAAAAATACGCTGTGGCCGGTTATCGCGGATGGTACGCTGTAGTCCACGCAATACGGGGTCTGCTGGATCACCAAACTGGACGAGGTCCTGCGACCAGACCAGAAATAATTCAGAGCCTTGCCGGTACTCCCACCGAAGCACCAAATTCGAGCGCCATTGCACAAATGCAAAATCAGGTTTGAAAAAACTGTAGTCGGGTATGCCATCCAGATTTTCATCAACGGATAGCTGAGCGTCGGCGTCTTGTAATTGAGCATCAGACAGCGCGGCAAATCGATCAGCAAACTCAAACGCCTGGGCATCCGTAATGAATTTATACCGCCCGTAATTGCCTCTGGAAATAAACGGTTGCCCCCAATACTGGATGCTAAGATTTGGTGACAAAATATAATCTACGCGCGCCGGCAAACTTAAAGTATGCTGACGGATGGTGCCGTTGATATAGCGTGGCGTATCTCCGCTCAAAACCGTTGCAACGTACTGCAGTTGGTCTTTGTTGAAGCTGTAATTTGGCGATAGCGTAAATTGGATGGCATTCGTCGGCTGATACGTTAGCGCAGCGCTCAGGGCATGTATGCGGAAGGCGCCATCAGTGGCCCATTCGCCGGCGTGGTTCAGGGTAAGGCGCAGTTTTTTGCGGCTGTCCGAAATCAACCCGTTGCGATAACTCGCCGATGGTGAGATCCGCAGCCGTGGGCCACCCCTCAAGGCAGCATTTGAGAACTGATGTGGCGTATAGGTAAACCCGCCGTTTATCCACCAGTTGTTTTTGAGATTCACCCAACCATTCACATTGAGGCGCACGGTATTCAGGTTACCGCCAAAATCAAATACCGTCACGTTGGCGTGGTTAATCGTAAACTGACGGACGCGCTCACGTGGCCTGGTTGTTCGGTAGCTCACCCAGTTGTATTGCCTCAGGTCATCTGCCCGGCGCTGAAAGCCCAAATCATTGAGCTCCAGGCCCGGCGTGTGCCATGCAATGCCTGACTCAAACCGCCAATTCCCGGCAGCATTGCCCAGTTGTACGTTGCCTCCTGTGCCTGACAGTGAAGTCTTGCTCTCATCAAACGAGAGATGATCAGCATCTACCCGGTTAAAGAGGTGCTGAATGGATTGCTGGGTTGCAGAGATCGCCGCTTCACTGCCTTCAACGTAGCTAAAAACAAAATTGCCATTGAGATACCAGGCTTTGTTTTGCCACTGGTGCCCCAAATCAATCCCACCAGTGTATGCTGCCCGGTGCAGGAAATCAACATCACGGGCAAGCTGGCGGTTGGTTGCGGTGAAAATCCCGCCAATTAAGGAGTTTCGATTGTTAAAGTCTTTCTGCAGCCGGCCGACAAAGTAATTGGTTAACGGTTCAACCGTCTGCCGGCGATTCCCTTCAAGTCCAGCAATGTTCGCTACTTCACTGGCCGTGGTGCTGTTGAGGGCACCAACAGACCACCCGTCCTCTGTTTTACCACTAAACTTCGCGGCACCAAGGATGGTGGTCACGTCTGGCTGGCTGGAGAACTCTCCCATTTGTGTCTGCGCAACCCCTTGGGGCCCGCGTCCAATACGGCGGGAGTAGAACAGGTTGTCAAACCCAAAAGTGTTGCCCGACTGCGAAGTGGAAAATTTATAGTCGAAGATATTTTTGCTTTCGATGAAAAACGGACGCTGCTCGGGGAAAAATATCTGAAACCCATCGAGCGCAATGGCCGAAGGATCCGCTTCCACCTGTCCAAAATCCGGATTCACTGTCAGGTCCAGCGTGAGGTCGTTTGTGATGCCAATTTTAGCATCCAGGCCAGCTGATAATTCGCTGTCTTGTCCATCACGAAATGGATTCCCGCCTTCCTCATCATAGCGTGTCAGAGACGACACCGTATACGGCTGCACTTCCCAATGTCGTTGCTGTACAAGGTTGTTCAGCCCATGTAACTCCCCAAAAGCGCTCACCCATCCGGGTGCATTGCGCGGGGAGCGCTGCCAGACCGACCGCTCTTCTTCCCTGAAATAGCGCCGGGTTGACTGAATCCCCCAAACCGGCCGGCTTTCCGTGCCAAACCGCAGTTGGCTAAAAGGAATCTGAATTTCAGCCGTCCATCCTTCGGCGGTCTGCTGCGTCCTCGCGGTCCAGACAGGATTCCAGGTTGGATCCCACAGCATCCCATCATTGGTAATGAACTCTTCACCGCGAACGCCCGCCGCAGTAATCGTGAAAGAGGCTGCGGTGCGCTGGTCCCCGTTACTATCGATGTTTATTTCCACCCAGTCCCCGTCAAACACATCGCGACGTGACAGCCGGCGCACCACTCCTTCCGGATCTTTGTCCAGGCATTTGAAAGCCACATAGAGATTCCGATCATCGTAGATGATTTTCATCTGCGTCTGTTCAGTTGGGGCTGTGTTTTCTTCCGGACTCCACTCAATGTAGTCCCCACTCCACGGTACCAATGCCCAGACATCATCCCCAAGCATCCCATCAATGGCCGGCGATGGGGCTTCGCCCGTATGCCGCGTTGTGTACACCCGCTTCTCAACCACTTCCTGCCCATGCACCTCGCCAGCTATAAGAAGGGAAATCATCAGCATAAAAACTGGTGTAATTGCGCGTCGCTTGATCATAATCATAAAGCATCCTCCAAATAGCGATCAAAGCATGGGGTTTCCGGATGCTGCAGCACGTGTTTTATCCAGGCTTTTCTTTCATGGAAAATGACTTCCAACTCCCACACGCAGACAAGACCGTCATGCTTGGGTTGATGCAAAACCTCTGCTGGCACCTCATTAGCGACAAACCAGGTACTGCGCTGAATCATTTCACCCCCTGTCCACCAGTTCAACAATATCCACACCCCTTCTCGCGCTTCATGGATGATGAGAAAAGCATGTTTGTAAACCGGCAAGCCCGATTCTCCAGGTATACGCAACCAAGTCGGCAAATAAGCGATCACCTGATCCCGGATGGCGGCAGCCGAAAACTGTGCCTTGTTGGTGATCGTGTAGACTTTTACTTGCCAGCCGGCAATTTCCAGCACCCTGTAAAAGTCAATTTCCCGGTCGCGGTACGCTTCAAACATGATCACCTCCCAGGTACTTTTCATCGATGATATCCAAGTGCCACAGATCGTGTCCGGGTACGATAAATGCGGCGGCACGGGCCGACATGGGGTAGTTACTGGAAATCCCAATCCGCGCCAGGTCGTCGTCTGACAGGCTACCCAGGAGTGCCACGGAAGCTGTTCGAGTGGCCTCAAATTCACGCAACAGATTCCCAATAGACTTACTGTCTGCACGCGATGTCGGCACATAGCCATCCTGGTCATAGTTGGAGAGTGGCGTTTTGTCTGCGCGAGCAATTCGAAATGCGCGATACATAAAGATCCGCTCAGTATCAATCAGGTGTTGCAAGACCTCTTTTATGCTCCATTTGCCAGTTGCATATCGGAAGGTGTGTTGCGCTTCTGGTATCCCGGAAAAGTAGCTGATTACACGATCTTGGCCTTGTGTATAAGCGTCTAACAGGGCAACATCTGGTGACAGCTTGTCAAGATAGCGGCTGTAATAAGGGTTGTACTCTTCGGTATCGATGGTTTTTCGTTGCATGGATAAACAGGGTTGCTATTGCGGATCAAGTGTGAGGAACCGTCAAAAAATAGCAGCAGAGCCGGCCCCCTGCATAGTCCGGTTTTTAATTGTCTAAGGCACCGGTCTTGCATCTGTCCAGGAATTCAAATTGATTGTCTCCGTCCGATTACAGGAATAGCCGGTATTTCAGCCGGTACAAATTTTTTCGAAGAAATTTCTTAGCTGATAGTCCGGTATGCCACCCTATAAAACGTTGATTCCTATTGACCGCAGCACGGGTACACCGCTCTATCAACAGATTACAAGCGGATTCATTCGCAGCATCAGCGCCGGCGTGCTCGGCCCCGGACTCAAATTACCGGGCACTCGGAAGCTCGCTGAAATGTTAAGTGTCCATCGCCGCACCGTGATTGCCGCCTACGAAGAAATGGAGTCCCAGGGATGGATTGAGGTCCGGTCAAGTCGGGGATGTTTTGTGAATGGACATCTGCCAGTGGTTGACGTCCATGAAGGTGCGGCAAAAGCACACAAGGATGCGCATTTTGCGCTGTATGGTAAATATGAAAACCTGTCCGACGAAACCCCATACTCAAAAGGGATAGCAACCCAGCGCATAGACGACGGATACCCGGATGTGACGCTGGCCCCACGCAAAGCCCTGGCAAAAAATTTCTCGTTTGTGATGAACAGCGGCATGGGGGTCTCACTCATGAATTACACCCAGTCTTACCGGGGCGACATCGCGCTTCGACAAGCACTGTGTACGTATCTACGAGAAACGCGGGGTATCGCGGCCAACCTCGACAACATCCTGATCACACGGGGCAGCCTGATGGCTTTCTATCTCCTCTTTCAGGCATTGCTCAAGCCAGGCGACCGGGTCATTGTAGGTGTGCCGGGATTTGATGAAGGCTATAATACCATCCGGGTAGCCGGCGGCGAGTTAGTGCCGGTACCCGTTGACGAAGAAGGCATGGACATCGACGCCGTGCATGCCATTTGCAAATCCAAAACCATACGGGCAGTCTACATTATCCCGCACCACCACTACCCCACTACGGTCTCCCTTAGCGCTTCGCGGCGGATGCAGTTGCTTGCGCTTGCCGAGCGATACAACTTTGCCATCATCGAAGACGACTACGACTACGACTTTCACTACGCAAGCTCACCCATACTGCCTATTGCAAGTGCAGACTACGCCGGCGTTGTAGCTTACGTGGGGTCATTAAGCAAAATTGTTGCCCCCAGCCTGCGGATTGGCTTTCTCGTTGCGCCAACTAATCTTGTGGATGAAGTGTCAACCCTGAGCCAGTACCTCGACAGCTTCGGCAATACCGCGCTGGAACGGGCTGTGGCGATGTTGTTTGAACAGGGTGAAATAAGCCGGCACTTGCGCAAGGCGCTGCAGGTGTACCGCGAGCGACGGGATCACTTCTGCCAGCTTCTGCAAAAAGAAATGGGCAGCATAGTGACCTTTGATGTACCTGAAGGTGGACTGGCAACGTGGATCAAATTCAACGCAAAAAAACCAGTAACAGCCATCATCACCTCAGCTGCAGCGGCAGGACTCCAAATGCCGGGATCTCACTTTGCAAATGTAGAAAATGCACCAATTAATGCCATACGAATGGGCTTCGCATCGAAGAAGTCAGAGGATGTTGCCAGGGTGATAGACATCTTAAAGGGATGCATCCACTAACGCGAAAGCGGCCTATCGCATACAGGATCAAGCTTTCTCAAACACCAGCATACGGTAACTGACCCAGCCTTTTTTCAGGCATGTTTGCAACGCATCCCCCCCATCTAGGCTTCGGAGGTAGGTGGGATTGAGCGCAGTTATACCGGGCAGGATAAACAGGGCTTTGATGAAGTAATCCCTGGGCCGGCCAAGGTTTAGGTAGGATGTCAGGTTGTTGTTCTCCACAAGACTTAAATGAGCACCTCGCGCAAACTGCTCAATGGCTTCAACGGTATGCAGGCTGCCTAAACGCCAGCCTTCGCGGAAGCGTGCTACGTCGCGACGCATCGCATCAGATTCTGACACATCTGTTTCCAGCATATCGTCAATCAGCACAAGCCGGCCGCCCTGCGACAGCGTAGCTGCAGCCTCTCGGAAATAACCCGCCGCATCTGCCGCGTGCACAAATGCTTCAATGGAATACGCCAGGTTTACAGGGGGCACAGAGGGCAGGTTCAAAAAATCTGCCTCGATGAACGCGCACTGCGCCGCCAACCCATTTTCCCGAGCAAGGGTTTCAGCCGTTGCAATCTGGGTTGGACTTACCGAGATACCAGTGGCTTTGCAGGGCTGTTGCGCATGCCGACACAAATAGAACAGGCTACTCCCCACGCCACAGCCAAGATCCAGCAGATGCACTGGATTGGCTTCTTGCCGGTTTACTTGCTCGAGAAGCAACTGGTGGACATAATGAAAAGCCGCAGCCTTCGTCCCTACACCCGGGCCCCATACTTCCCGGTGGATGACAGCCTCACGCGTCCCGCCACCCCACCGCAAAAAGCGGCGGGTGTTGTGCTCGTAGAAGTCCTTTACGCTTTTGGTGTGGGACATTTAGATTGCGAACACCGAACAAGGAATGTCGAATATCGAAGGCTTAGCCATGCGACACTCGACATTCGGTATTTTTACCCTGCTGCTTCGCCGGCGCGGACGATGGCTGTGAAGTCCGGGGCTTTCAGGCTGGCGCCGCCAATCAGGCCGCCATTCACGTCTGGCTTGGAAACGAGATCTGCAGCGTTGCCTGGCTTCATGCTACCGCCGTAGAGGATGGCGATGTCGCTGCTGTGCGCGCCAAACTTGTCATTGAGCAGGCCGCGGATAAATCCGTGAATATCCTGCGCTTGCTCGGGCGATGCGGTTTTGCCCGTGCCAATGGCCCACACAGGCTCATAAGCAATCACAATGTCTTTACCGCTGTTGATGGACACGCCATCGAGGCAACCCATAATCTGGGTACGAACAACAGCCTCTTCGTTGCCACTTTCCCGTTCTTCAAGGGATTCGCCGACGCATACAATCGGCACCAGGCCGGCTGCAAGCGCCTTGTGCACCTTTGCGTTTACGCCTGCATCGGTCTCACCGAAGTACTGACGACGTTCTGAGTGACCAAGGATGACATATTTACATCCGATAGCCGTTAGCATGCCTGCAGCAATTTCACCCGTATACGCGCCACCGTCAGCTGCGTGCATGTTTTGCGCGCCAAGGGCTACGCTGCTTCCGTTTCCGAGGGCGCCGGCCACAACGCCGAGATTAACAAAAGGCGGGCACACGGCTACATCGATGGTGGTCGTACCAACCGCTTCTACTACGCTTTCAATCAACGACTGTGCAGCCTGCACATCCGTATTCATTTTCCAGTTTCCTGCAATTAACATGTTTAACTAGGGGTTGTCGGTGGACGGATATCAGTGGGTGTCTTGCTATGCTGATACTGCCGTTATTCAGCTATTCTGAAGTATTGGAAAGGACGAGAGCATCCTGGTATGCATTGACACCATTTTGCAGCACGTATTTACCAGCAATCTTTCCTTCCGGATCGATCAGGTACCGCGTTGGCAAGCGGTACACGTTGTATGCTTTGATGATGGACGCGGTTGGGCCATCTTCGAGGTACACGTGCCGGCCTGGCAAATCGCGGCCTTCTGCAAAGGCCTCATTCAAGAGAGAATCAGCCTCGAGAGAGATCGATAAAATCTCAAACCCATCGTCGTTGCCTTCAGCCCGGTAGTACGCACTCCGTGCATTCAGATCCGCTTCAAACTCAGCGCCGGGAATATAAAATTCGAGGATGACATGTTTGCCGGCGAATGCTTCAACGTTTACGGCTTTGCCTTCGCTGTCTACCAGCGAGAATGCCGGCGCTTCCATACCCGGGCGGAGGTTTTCCAGGTCAAAAATGGCCCGGTCAGCCCAGCGAATCCAGCTGCTGTCCGTAGCATACTGCATTTTTAGCTCACGGGCAGCAAGCAGTGCTTTCTCATCTTCGTTGTTATCGCGGTAGGCGATGACCAACTCAGACTGTACAGCAGCAAGAATTTCTTCATCGGTCACTTTTGCTTTCATTTCTTCAAGCAAGGTTGCACCATCTGCCGTACCACTCATTCTGATCTGTGCACGCCGCGCTGCGCCGGCTATGTTCGCGTAATTCACGTTATCAGCTTCGACGGTTTTCGCGCGGGCAACCAGCAGCGAGTCGTTCCAGCCTTCTAGCATCACAACCGACTGCGCAGCACCAAGGCTGGCAGCCAGTGTGCCGGGACTGGAATCCTGGAGTCCCCATAAGATTTCAGCAGTCTGCTTTACTTTGTTGGCATAAACTTGCTGATCGGTGACGCCATCGCGCGAAAACGCATTCATTTCATTGTTGTGTAGTGCAACCGTGTTTTTGAAGCCCAACAGTGCAGCATTTTCATTGGAGCGGATCATGATTGGCCGGCGGCCAAACGGAAATTCCACTTTCATTGTAGCGGAGTCGTTGTTGGCAATTGCGATTTCACTCACCCGCAAAATGGATCCTTCTCGCGAAATGACCAAAGAATAGATGTTGCTTTTAGGGACTGTTATATCCAGGTCGAATTTACCATCCGTATCCGTTGAGGTGTAGGCCAACGTATCAAGCCCTTCCTCTGTACGGTCGGCAACGAGAATACCAAAACCACTGAAGTCAGCCGTGGAATCGATGTCTGCACTCAGCGTAATTTCGCCTGCGAGATGACTTTGCACCTCTCCCTGCAACTGTTCAGCACCAGCATTTTGTCCGCACCCAAGCAGAAGGCCGGCAAAAAAGACTGCACACAGCGATGTTTTTAATACTTCACCCAGCGGGTATCGGGTGGTTTTTGTTTTACTCATCATTGGTGGTACGTATGGTTTATGGCTATTACTTGGTGGCCTCGATTTGCTCGAGGATCATTTGCCGCACCAGTTTGGGATCAGGAGAACCCGGGAAGGTTTTCATAACCTGCCCAATGAAGTATCCTATAAGACCGGCTTTTCCGCCCCGGAATGCGGCAAGCTGCCCGGGGTTATCAGCAAGTACTTGCTGCACAACAGGCAGCAAGGCGCCAGTATCAGATACCTGCAGGAGGTTGTGGGAAGCAGCAAGGGCTTCGGGCGCCTCGGCATCTTCCAGCATCAAATCAAACAGGGTTTGCGCCCCACTCGAACTGATTTTATTGTCCAGCCTGAGGTCAACCAGGCCGGCCATGTTCTCCGGTGTGATGGGAAAATCTACAATCGACAAGTGTTGCTCGTTTAATACACGCAGCACGCTTGTCATCACTATGTTTGAAATCGTTTTGGCTGCAGTTGCCTGATCTGCATCAGGTTTTTTGGCAGCATAAGCCTTCAGGGTTGCTTCGAAATAGTCTGCTGTGGGCCGCTCTTCGGTGAGCACCTCAGCGTCGTATCGGGGCAATCCCAACGATTCTGTGTACTGTTTAATGCGGGCAGCCGGCATCATAGGCAGGCCGGCGCGGATTTCTTCCAGCTGCGTTTCCTCAACAACCAGTGGCACCAAATCAGGATCCGGGAAATAGCGGTAATCATGCGCTAGCTCTTTAGACCGCATCGTCCGCGTCTTCTGGGCATCAACATCCCACAGCAGGGTTTCCTGCACCACTTCACCACCCGACTCAATCAATGCAATCTGGCGCTTGATTTCATAGGCAATCGCGCGCTCGACATTCCGGAAGGAGTTCATGTTCTTGACCTCCGTCTTCGTCCCAAAGGCCTCCTGCCCAACCGGGCGTACAGACACGTTGGCATCGCAGCGCAATGATCCTTCTTCCATGTTGCCATCACAAATTCCCAGATACCGCACAAACTGACGTATGCGCTGCATGTAGAGGTATGCTTCGTGCGGCGTACGAATATCAGGCTCGCTAACAATTTCGATGAGGGGGACGCCACAGCGGTTGTAATCCATCAGCGTGTCCAGGGGGTCCTGGT
Source organism: Bacteroidota bacterium (assembly GCA_039111535.1). Lineage (NCBI taxonomy): Bacteria > Pseudomonadati > Bacteroidota > Bacteroidota bacterium. Next base: position 13,495 of record JBCCIM010000077.1, read on the forward strand.
CATGGATGGATTTGCCGGCATCTTCCTCCATATGAATGCGCGTAATTCCGATGCGCTTCAGGCCGGCTTCTGGCTCCTGGTCATCCAGTATTTCCAAAAAGCCATCTGCACAGATTGGCGTTTCGAATTGGGAAATCTGATACCCCTTGGGGAGATCCGGGTAAAAGTAGTGTTTGCGAGCAAATACAGACCGTGGCGCAATGGTGCAATTGGTTACCAGGCCCATTTTGATGGAATAGTCGATGACGCGGGCATTGGCGACAGGCAATGTACCGGGATGTCCAAGGCTTACCTGATCGACATGCTGGTTGGGGCCGGCACCAAAAGTTGCTGAATCGGGACTAAATGCCTTCGAAGCCGTTTGAAGCTGACAGTGGACCTCAAGTCCAATTACGGGCTCGTATTTTACGGTAGACATCTTAACTTCTGTCCCGGATTCTTACTTTTATTGGGTATTACAGATGCTTGCTTTGCGGCGCAGCGCTTCCCTTCAACGCATATTTGGTGCAGGGTTTCCCCGGAGGGCCCAGCGTTTTGCCCTGTTTCCAGCTTTTGCCCTCTTACTGGCGTTTTCTGGTTGCAATCCTGCGCCTTTCAAACCCGACTTTGGCGATGCCTACGAGATCATCACCAACGACGTCCCTGGTGCCCCCGATAAACCACCGCGCCTTTTGGGCGACTGGTTGCTCATCATGGTTGCCTACTCCGGTGGATGTCAGGACCACGCATTCGATGTAGAATCTGTGGTCCGACAGGATACGGCGCACGTTTGGGTGAACCACCAAAACAATGGCGATAATTGCGAGGCCTATGTGGTGGATGAATTGAGCCTCGAATTACCAACCGGGGTGCTCACGTCTCGGGTTATTGCCATGCACGATCCGGCCGGCGATCCCCCGCACCTCCTAAAATGGCCCTAGCGTCAGTTTGACAAGCCAAACTTCTTTAGAATCTGTACTGCATGATCTTTGACTTTCGGCCGCTTGATCACGTGCTTAACCACACCCTCTTCGTCTATCAAAAAGGTTGTACGCTTCACGCCGACAACTATTTTACCGTAGAGGTTCTTTTCACCCCACGTGCCATAGGCCGTCATGATGGTTTTATCCGGATCTGCCAGCAAGGGAAACGGAAGCTTGTATTCTGCGACAAACTTCTGGTGTTTCTCATCTCCATCCGGCGACACACCAACAACGGCTACGCCGGCATCCTGTAACATTTTATAGCCATCACGCAGGCTGCAAGCCTGTTCTGTACATCCAGGCGTAAAATCTTCAGGATAGAAATACAGGGCCACTTTTTGGCCTTTCAATGAAGCAAGGGATAATTTATCACCAGCAGGGGTTTTTCCTTCAAATGCGGGAGCCTGAGCGCCGGGCTCTGGCATAGCTGCACCAGCCATATATCTTTAAAAATTTTTTGTCTGAGGGATTGAAGGGACAAAAATAGCGATCTGCGGACTGTGCTTTTATCAATTGTTCATGGATCCGATATCGTTGAGCGCCCAATTGTATTTCCGATAGCGCACCTTGTAACCGTCGGCTTGCATGTAAGCAGCGGCTTCACCCTCATAGTACGGCGCAAGGAACTGCTGCAGCGTACGGTTTTCACTTGTAAAGTCTGATTTGAACCACTTGAATATGCGCGACAGATAGAGGGTTCGCTTTTCGGTATCCACCCGATTTTTGGTCTCGTCAAAAAGAAACGCGCGGGCCTGATCATCGAGTTGGGCATCGAGCCGGCTTGCTACATACGCTTCCCGGCGCAAAGGCGGACAGCTTACCGCAGCACAAACCAGCGCAAAGTGAATACGGGGCTCATCAAACTGTTTGCGGATAATTTTATGCTCAATGTCGTCCAGCGAAAGCTTTTTGCCGGCAATGGTAGCAATTGAGTACTCAAACGGACTATTCAGTTTGGGTACAGCAAGCGCCAGTCCCTTGATGCGTAGCGGCGTAATCTCCTTGATACTTTTGACGGGATACCGATCTACGATGAGTTTCAATGTGTACGCGTTGTAGGCATTAAGCCAAAACGCCAGGGCTTCGTTCTCGCTTAGTTGCGCTGGATCTGCTTGTTCGAGCACTGCTATGTAGTGCTGCAAGCCTTCACCTGCCTTGATCGCAGCGTAGTCCACTTCGCCGGCAGCATTCACGTGTTGCGCCAGAAGTGCGTCAAACAAGGTGTGATCAATGTGGTACGTCGTCGAATCTGCCCAGGTGTCAGGTTCAGCCAGCGGATGTACCCGACCTGTGAAAAAGCTTAGCGACAGGTGAATCAGAATAAGAGAAAATTTCAGCACTGCATACATGTTAACTTATCCGTGATGGCTAATTGGAATGATCTATCGAAACCCTTAATAGGTTAGCTGATTATGTGCCTTGTTACGGTACATCAACTCAGAAGAAGTCACAGATCAATAAAATTTCCATCACGCGTTTTACTCGTTCTGGCCCTTAAGGCTGCCTTTGGGCTTCCCAATTCCCAGATCCATCCGTGGATAACGTAACCGAGCAGCCCGGATTACCGCTGCAGCTGTTCATTGCATTATTCCAGCTCTGCATGTTTTGAATGGATTGCATTTGCATTTGCGCAGACATGGCAATCATTGGAATGACGTAGTCTTCCACCCAAACAGCAAAAAACAGCCCTAGCCGATCTACAGCCTGCTGTGGTGGCAAGGCACCGTCTACCCGCATATCTTCATCCGGGCCAGCGGATGCCTGCAACCATTTCACAGCCGGAATTGCATAGCCACCCAGGGCAATAAACACCTGTTCAGGTGCAACAAAACCGTGTACGCTGCTGATCAAAGTGCTCGTTTGGGAATCCGTGCCGTATACCACGAGCGCTATGCCCCGCGCAGGTGCGCCATGCAATTCACCCGTTACCATGACTACATGGGCTGCAGCTTCCGGATGTGCATCCAGGACTTTCATGGCAGAAGGATTACAAAGCGTCGAGGCTACCACACGAACACCTTGCATACCCGCTTGCCTATAAGCAGTCATTGCAGCTGATTTTACATCTTGCTCATTGACGCTGATGAGCCAAACTTCTGCGCCTTTAAACGCCGGGTTATCAGGCACCAGTCGCTCTGTCATTTGAGGAACTGCCGCCTCGGCTGCCGACCAATACGAGAGGGTCCTGTTGCCATAGTCATCTACCGTGGCCAGCGCCGGCTGATCTGGTAATTGCGCAGCAGTTGGTTGCGCCTGCGCAATAAGGTCAGAGGTGTAAAAAAAGGCCAAAAAAGTGAGGATAATACGCATACCTAACCCAATAATGGGGAAATTGCTATCAGCTTAAGAGCTTCAGGGTAATCAAGAAAAGCCCTTACACAGTTTAACATAAACAAATTTTAACTTTATTTATTAATCTAAACCTTGCATTTAATCGTACTTTTTTAGGTATATTGAGACCAAGACATAACCAATCCCACCCCCACGATACGATGGTCAACCTGAGCCGCCGAAAATGGTTGCAACTTGCCGGCATGTCTGCCTCCGGACTCGCTGCCGGCATTCCGTTAACCCCCGAATCCCTCTCCGCAACACGGGCTGCTGACGCGCCATCAGAAGCAGGGATGATCCGGCTGAGTTCTAACGAGAACCCATATGGCCCGTCGCAACAGGCACGCACCGCAATGCAAAACGCATTCGAAGAAGCCTGTCGATATCCTTATGCCGGCGCGACCAAAGACCTGACCCGCATTATTGCTGAAAAAGAAGGGGTATCGGAGGACCATGTTTTTGTCGCAAGTGGATCCGGAGAGATACTGGCGATGACGGGGATGGCTTACGGCCTGTCTGGCGGCGAGATGGTTGCGGCCGACCCGACATATCAGGGCCTGGTGCGTTATGCGGAGAAAGTTGGTGCCTACATTCATCGTGTACCACTCAACGACAACATGGTGCACGATCTGGGGTCCATGGAAAGCCGCATTACGCCGGCCGTACGCCTCGTGTTTGTATGCAATCCGAACAACCCCACAGCCACTATCTGCGAACCCGCAGCACTCAAGGATTTCTGTATAGACACCGCCAAAAAATCGCTGGTTTTTCTCGATGAGGCGTATATCGAACTCCTCGCAAACCCCCAGGAGCATACTATGGTTGACCTGGTGCGGCAAGGCCACAATGTCATATTATCCAGAACGTTTTCAAAGATTCACGGCCTGGCCGGTATGCGGATAGGCTACGCAATTGCACGTCCGGATATCATCAAACGGATTTCGAATTTCAAAATGGGTATGCCCAACGTACTCGGCCTACGCGCTGCCATTGCCAGCTATCAGGATGAATCGTTTCAGGCCTTTAGCAGAGAGAAAATGGCCGCGGGCCGGCAGTTGGTTTACAAGGCCCTCGATCAGGTGGAATACAAGTACACGCCATCCTACACAAGTTTTGTTTTCTTCCATACCGGTATGCCTATTCAGGACTTTCAGTCGAAGATGAAAGAGCGTTCGATTCTGATTGGTCGGCCTTTCCCGCCATTTTTAGACTGGGCGCGTGTGAGTATCGGCAAAGAAGAAGAAATGCACCTGTTTGCTGATGCCTTGCAAGACCTTGTAAGTACCGGATCTTGACCTGATTTAGCGACCTTTTACTACGAACTACACCACAAAGGATCAGGGTATGGCGGGAGATTTATTCTCAGGCAAGGACCGCCATACCCCAGGTCTTTTCTTATAGATCTCCCGCCTTCTTATATAGCATGAATCCCGCTATACAAAAAACCCTAGGTTTTCTGCTGCTGATATTCATCGGCTTCTTGATGCGACGCAAGGTGCCGGATCGAGAGAAAATGGCGGGGATCAAGGCGCTCATCTTGAGCGTGGCGCTGCCGGCTACCATTTTCATCGCGCTGCTTAAAATTGAACTGACGGCCTCCTTACTCACCCTGCCACTCCTAGCCTTGCTATTGAACGGCGTCTTGTTTGGTAGCACATGGTTCGCGATGCCCTGTTTTGGTGTGTCTCAACACTCGAACGAAGGCCGTACGCTATTGATGCTAATTCCTTCATTGGCGCCTGGCATTTCGTGCTTCCCATTTGTTATCGAATACATGAATGATGAAGCGCTTGCCTGGGCAGCCCTTACTGATCTGGGCAACAAGATCTTTGTGCTCATCCTGCTCTATATCCTCGCGTTGTACTGGTATCAACAACTATATAGGGCAACCACCAGACAAACAGGCAAAGGAAGAGCCCTCATTAAGGCGATGGTTCAGGAGCCGGTAAACCTGGTGTTATTTGCCGGCGTATTGCTGATTCTGTTCGGCTTCAACCTGGGCTCCCTTCCGCTTTTCATACAAGACACACTGCTGCGCCTGAGCAATATGATGACCCCGATGGTGCTGCTCTTTATTGGCATCGCTGTGCTCATCCGTGCTGGCGACCTGCGCCTGATCCTTACAGCATTATCGTGGAAAGCCGGCGTTGCACTCAAAGCCAGTGCGTTACTGCTTTTCCTTTTCCCCACGGCCCCGCATGCGCTGCTCATTGTCATCTTCCCGCTGAGCGCATGCAGTTTTTGGCCCTACGCGCACATGTGCGCCATCAACAAGCTATCCAGTGAAGATGAGCAAACACAGGTCTTTGACCTTAACCTGGCATTATCTACACTAGCCCTGTCTTTACCCCTCTCTACAGTCCTGATCTTGCTGGCCTGTACCTTCGAAACATTCTTTGTAGATCCCCTCAATGCATTTGGCGTTGGCACCGTTTTCATGGCTATCGCATGGGCGCCTTCGTTCTGGCAACGTTTACGTCGTTTCACTGCCTTTCGCGTTATGCAAACCGATACGCGGGTAACCGGGGCTATCTCAAAAAGCCAATAAAGATTCAATTGCCGGCCGCAGTTTGGGTAATGGGGAGTAAATCTCTTGCTCCAGTGCAGTAGAAAACGGGATAGGCATATCCGCTGCACCCACGCGTACAGGGGGTGTGTCGAGGTCAAAGAACGCCTCTTGTGCAATCGTTGCGCTTAGCTCAGCGCCAAAACCGCCTGTGAGCGCCGCCTCGTGTAATACAACAACGCGGTTTGTCTTGGCAACCGATTGCAACACGGTCTCCCGGTCCCAGGGAATGAGCGTACGCAAATCAATAACTTCTATGGAGACGCCTTTGGTTTGCTGGTATGCAGCCTCTTCTTTTGCCCAATGCACCCCAATGCCATAGGTGACAATGGTGAGGTCGCTGCCTTCCACTACTACATTTGCTTTGCCCAGCGGCAACTCAAACGGGTGTGTAGGGACTTCGCCTCGAATCGAGCGATAAAGCTTTTTGTGCTCGAAAAAGAGCACGGGATTCGGGTCGTTAATCGCAGCCTGCAGTAATCCCTTAACATCTGTCGGCGAAGATGGAATGACCACTTTCAAACCGGGCACATGGCAGAACCAGGCTTCCATGGATTGTGAGTGAAATGGGCCGGCGCCTATATGCCCACCAAATGGTGCGCGTATTGTAACCGGCACCGAGGCGCCCCACCGGTAATGGGTTGTGGCGAGGTTGTTTACAATCTGGTTAAATCCGCATGATATGAAGTCAGCATATTGGATTTCTACAACCGGTCGGTGGCCATTTAAAGCCATACCCAGCGCAGCGCCCAGCACCCCACTTTCAATAATTGGCGTATTGCGTACCCTTTCGCGGCCAAACTGCTCCACAAAGCCCTGGGTAACTTTGAAAACACCGCCATATTCTGCAATGTCCTGGCCCATGACTACGATGCGGTCATCAGCTTCCATGGCCTGGCGCAGGGATTCCTGAACGGCATCAACAAAGCGAAGCTCGTGTGTCTCGGCGTGCCCGTTTTTCATCAAGCCTGCTGCCGGCGCAAAAACGGCTGCCTGTTCGCGCTCCGCTGTGCTTTCTACTTCAGGCTGCTGGATGGCATATTCAGCTATTTCCTCTACATGCGCCCGTATTTCTTCACGCAACTGATCAAGTTCATCTTTTACATAAACTTTTTCACGCAACAGCTTGCGTTCCAGCTTATTGATCGGATCCTTCTTACCCCATTTCTCAAACAGGTCTTTAGGCACGTACTTCGTACCCGACGCTTCTTCATGGCCACGCATGCGGAAGGTCTTCATTTCAAGCAGTGTTGGGCCTTCTCCCACCCGAGCGCGAGCTGCTGCTTCCTGCACAGCCTCAATTACGGCGAGCACGTTGTTGCCATCGACCTGCTTGCCGTGCATCCCATATGCCGGCGCTGCAGCGGCAAAGCTCTTCCCTACAAACGCTTCATTGGTCGGTGTAGAGAGGCCATACTGGTTATTTTCGACCACAAAAATTACAGGCAGCTTCCAAACTGCAGCCAAATTGAGGGCTTCATGATAATCACCCTCTCTTGTCGCGCCTTCTCCTACGAGGGCGAGCGCCACCTGGTCGCGGCCATCCAGCATAGCGGAGAGCCCAAGCCCACAGGCTACCGGTAACATGGCTGCAAGATGAGAGATCATCCCCACAATATGCTTTTCAGGGAGTCCAAAATGAAATGTTCTGTCCCGACCGTTGGTGTATCCGCCCGTTCGCCCCATCAACTGGCAAAACAGGCGATCAAGAGGTACGCCGCGGGTTGTCCAAATGCCCAAGTTGCGGTGCATGGGTAGCAAGAAATCATCCTCTCGCAGGCCCAGCACACAGCCGACAGCGATGGCTTCCTGTCCATAACCGCTAAACCATTTCGAAATGCGACTCTGACGAATGAGGCGAAGCATTTTCTCCTCAATCACACGCGGCAATAAGAGCGACTTGTATACGTGCTTAAGATCTACCGCCAACTCCCGGCGCTGTGCTACCTTCGCCATACCAAACCCCAGCTTAATATTTTAATGCCCTCTTCCCAGAATGGCAGTTTTAACTGTTAAAAAGAGGATCTTAAGATCCATACGCAAACTCATGTTTGCAATATAAAACAAGTCGTACTTTACTTTTTGTTTTACGTCTTCCAGGTTGCTGTCGTAATGCCAGGTAACCTGTGCCCAGCCGGTGATGCCAGGCTTAACCCTGCTACGTCGGGTGTAAAGTGGGATTTCTTCAGCTAACTTGTTTACAAAAAACGGACGCTCGGGCCGCGGCCCCACCAGGCTCATCTCCCCTTTCAACACATTCCAAAATTGCGGTACTTCGTCGATCCGTGTTTTACGTAACCATCGACCAATAGCTGTGTAGCGCGGGTCGTTTTCTTTTGCCCACACTGGTCCTGTTTCTGCCTCGGCATCTTCCCGCATGGTTCTGAACTTCAGCATGGTGAATACACGTCCCTGGTATCCCACCCGTTGCTGCCGGTAAATGGCCGGTCCGCGGGAAGAAAGACGTATCAGCAACCCAATAGCCAGCCACAACGGCAAACCGATCGTGAGGACCAGCAACGATACAACAAAATCAATGATCCGTTTAGAACTCTCTTCCCATGCAGCCATGGGCTCTGGCAGCACCTCCACCAGTGGCAACCCATAGATATGCTCCGTACGGGCCATGCCACCTATAACCGAGTAAAAATCAGGGACCAGCTTGAGAGAAACCGATTTGCCGTCACAAAGCCGGAGAATTTCCATGAGTTCACTCTGTTGTCCGGGCTCAAGTGCAATGAGCACATCTTGCACATCCAGCAAATCGATCAATTCTGGCAGCGTTTCGAGGTGACGCAATTCGCCCGTGGGCAACACTTCAATGTCATAATTTGACCCATCCCCGCCGAGCCCTTCTGTACCCCACTGCCCGGCTATGACGGGCTGTCGCGATTCCTGAGACTGACTGATACGCAGTGTGCCAACAACGTTAAGGCCGGCAGCAGGATACTTTGCAACGTCTTGATGCAGCTTCTCCACCCGGTCGCCCCAACCTACAATCAGGGCTTTGTGTGTACCATAACCGCGTATAATCAGCGCTTTCTGGATGGTACGCACCAGAATACGGCCCGTAGCTACGGCGCCATAGACCACCCCGCCGTAGAAAAATATTTCAGCACGCGTTGTCCCGGTTTGCAGGGTATCGATAAAAATAGCGAAGATGAGCACAAGGATGCCGGCTGCTACTACCTTCATCAACGATATTAGCTCATCAAATCGACTCGCAGCATACCGCTCCCGGTACATCCCGAAAAAGAAGAAAACCGTTATCCAGTAAAGCGCCAGCCCGGCAATCACAAAACGAACTTCGGGGTAGGTGTCGGGTTGTTCAAACCATATCCACTCAAACCGGGCCAAATAATACAGATACGAGGCAGCGCAGACTGCAAATAAATCTGCAATCAGCAAAGCGATGAGTTCAGCTTTTCGCGTCACGGATACTGCCTGGAAAGTTCTACAATACAGAAAACACACACAAACGCGCCGGAGCTACGTCGAAGTCTTCTTTTGTGTCGTGTTGTAGCGATTTGCCTATAGCGATGTGGGCTAGGAGTGGGTACCTGATTTGAAAAAGAATATACTATCTGTTCTTTTATGATGTCTCATTAAAAAAGTTTTACAGGCAAATTTGCCTGATTTTTTATCTATACCGGAGATTTAACAAGCAACATGCCATCTTCCGCTGCCAATACTATCAGTTTTCTGGATCGATATCGCGAAATCATAGATGATTGGCCGGCTTTTTTTGATGCCGTACATGCACCGCTCCCCCAAACAATCTGGGCCAACACGCTCAAAACAACGCCCGCGGCACTGGCATCCAGGCTCCCCTTAAAGCCAATCGCCTGGTATCCGGGCGCATTTCGGTTCAACACTCCGGTAAAGGCAGCCACCCTAATGCCGTATCTGGCTGGCCACTACCAGATTCAGGAAGAAGCTGCGTTGCTACCGGCGTTCCTCATGCAACCGAAGCCAGAAGATACCATTCTTGACCTTTGCGCGGCACCCGGCAATAAGACGGTTCAGATGGCAATGATGATGCAATCCAGAGGACTGGTGGTTGCAAATGACAGGAGCAGGCCCCGGCTCGATATTCTTCGCCGATCCATCAACCGGCTTGGGCTCACCAACATCGGCGTGACCGTATACGATGCAACTTCTTACATCGGCGCGCCGGCCAGTTACGATCACATTCTCGCGGATGTCCCGTGTACAGGTGAAGGCACCGTTCGTCGTGCAAAAAACAAAATGCGGGGTATATCCAATAGCCGCCGGCAAAGCCTCCAGAATATCCAGCGCGCCATTCTTAACCGGGCTATAAAGCTATGCAAACCAGGTGGACGAATCGTATACGCAACCTGTACCTTTGCACCCGAAGAAAATGAAGCTGTCGTTCATGCTGCGCTTGAGCATTTTGAGGGCAAAATTGCAATTGTGCCGTGTGCAGCAGACGGCCTCCAAACTACGCCTGGACTTACATCTTGGCAGGGCCAGCAATACCATCCGGACCTGACGCTGACGCATCGCATCTGGCCGCATCACAATGATACAGGCGGATTTTTTGTTGCTGTACTGAAGAAAACAGGTCCGACAACACAGCTAACAACATCACAAGAGGAAGCCACGCAGCCAACCCATCCACTTGCTGCCATTGCCTCTATCTTCGAAACGCGCTTTGGGCTCCCAACCCATGCATTCGACGGTTTAAACCTCCATCCTTTTGGCAAATTCATGGCCATCCGCAGCTTTGAGCGCGTTCCGGCAGGCGCACCGGAATTAATACTTGCCGGCCTCCCGTTTTGCAAACCACCTGACAAACCACAGAAAATGAAAACAGGAGCAAGTATGCGATGGGGTGCGATGGCAACAAAAAATGTGATTACCCTGACGGAAGCGCAAGCGTTTAGATTTGGTGAGTCGCAAGAGATCGGCCTTCAAGAGCGTCAACTGCCTGATGAGGCAACGCAAGGATATGTTATTGCCCGCTATAAAGATATGTATCTGGGACTGGGCTTTTTGCGGACAAACGGCGGCGAGGCCAAATTGGAAAGCTTGTTACCCAAACACTGGGTACACGCCCTGAACAAGCTGTAAACGGTGCAAATTACTCCAGGCGAAAACGGAAGGTAACGGTCCCAACCTGATTTTCCTGCGGTACATTTGGTGGCAGCGGGTTAAAACGCCAGTCCTGCAAAGCTTTCAGCACAGATTGCTCCAGGCGCGGGTTGCCTTTGAGAAGGGGAATTTGCTGAATGATTTCGCCACTTGGATTTACCGTCACCCTGACACGAATCGTCACATTCACTTTGTCTGTATAAACAGGCCGGACAACGCGCACAGGAGTGCGGTTCAAGCCCTCAATCTGGAAAGGTGCAGCTTTATCTTCGTCTGCTGCCTCTCCCTGGTCGCCGGTTTCAGCACCACTATTTCCTTCTACCGCGCCACTGCCCAAAGGCTTGATGGTTTTTGGCTGCTCTACTTCCTCTTCATCAATTTGCTCTTCTTCCTCCGGCTCCTCCGGTTTAATTGCCTCAACTTCTGTTTCTGGCGCAGAAATCGGAGGCTCTTCTGTAGCAAGTTCGGGCACGTCTGGCAAATCTACTGGTTTAGAGATTTCAGGATCTGCCGGCGCCGGCGGTTCTTCGATTTCAGGCTCAGGTTCAGGCTGCTTCTGCTCTACCTGTTCTTGCTGGTCAGGTGCCTCTTGCACAGGCCGTCCTTCTGAAAAAGTCCCAAAATCTACCTGGATAAAGCCAATACGGTCGGACACCTTCGGCTCTTGTTTGATCACAAGAAAAAGCAGGAGCAGCAGCGCGTGTATAAACAAGCTGCTTACCATCCCTATCATGTCACTACGCGTCATCGAACTCTTTTTGCTAAATCCTTTGGTTTGGGTATAACGCTACCGGGGCTAAAATAGTGCCTGAACGGTTCATTTCCTCATGATACAAACATTTTTGAGGTTAGACACCTCCTTTCACTGAAGGTTTTCAAGTATCCAGGCACAAGTTTCCCGAAGAAGCCTCCCGCCAGCATACTCCTCACTCAAAACTCCTCACTCCAAACTCCTCACTCCAAACTCCTCACTCAAAAAAGTCCAGCCACTTTCTCCGTTGTTGGCTGCCAAACAATACCCCTTTCTGTAATGATCGCTGCGATGTTGGCTGCTGGCGTAACATCGAAGGCAGGATTATAGACGCTGATGTTATCAGGCGCGGTCTGCCGGCCAAATCCGTGGGTCACTTCCTGCTCACTACGCTGTTCAATTTCAATGTCTTTACCAGAGGCAACCTGCAGATCGATTGTCGAGCAAGGTGCCGAAACGTAAAAGGGAATGTCATGCGCCTTAGCCAAGACGGAAAGTGCATACGTACCAATTTTGTTTGCCGCGTCTCCATTGGCAGCAATACGGTCTGCCCCAACAATAATGGCATCAACCATCCCCTGCTGCATCGCGTGGCCGGCCATGGAATCGGTGATCAAGGTGGTTGGCACCCCCATTTTTTGTAATTCCCACGCAGTGATGCGGCTTCCTTGCAATAACGGTCTTGTTTCGTTGACAATCGCCTCCAGGTGCACACCACGTGCTGTGGACATAAGCAAAGGAGCCAGCGCCGTACCGTACCCCGAGGTGGCAACACCGCCCGCATGGCAGTGCGTCATGACCCGCATCCCTTCCTGCAACACCTCCAATCCATACAGGCCAAGCTGCTCCCCTGCGGCGAGGTCCTCTTCATGGATACGTTTTGCCGCAGCCAGCAACGCAACATATAACGCCTCAGCATCTCCATCAAATCCGGTTGCAACAGCCCGCATTTTGTCGAGTGCCCAAAACAGGTTTACTGCTGTGGGCCGGGTTGTTGCAAGGTAATTGGCGGATTCAAGGGCGTGGGCAACCGGGTTATCAGCCCGCTCATTTAAAGACAAGATTACACCATATGCCGCGGCGATCCCAATCGCTGGCGCCCCGCGCACAGAAAGCCGCTTGATTGCTGCGCCCATCTCTGCAGGTGTTTTGATTTGTAACCAGGTTTCAGCTGTTGGCAACTGCGTCTGGTCGAGCATATCCACGCAACGTGCTGCGTCATTCCATCGAAGCGGAGGGATCATGGAGGCGTTTTCGGGTTTTCGGGTTTTCGGGTTTTCGGGTTTTCGGGTTTTCGGGTTTTCGGGTTTTCGGGTTTTCGGGTTTTCGGGTTTTCGGGTTTTC
>JBCCIM010000078.1 GCA_039111535.1 Bacteroidota bacterium
CGGTGGATGTGGTACATCAATGACGACATACCATCGAAGCCAATGGTGCCAAATAGCTGCTCGTTGTATAGCGAACCATCCGGTTGTCGGAATTGTGTATGGCGCTTGTCAGGTATGCGCCCCAATTTATGGTAAATAGGCATAAGGTCTTAAGCTTGATGCATTTCGGGTTGTCTTGGGTGTTGTACGGTAAGCGATGCTCATCTGCCTAACATACTGTATTGGCAATAAACAGTTTTGTGTACCGGCAAAGTGGCGCTGGTACGTTGCAAAAACACACCAAAATTAGACATTGGCAACGTCGCATTTCCGCACCGCACAGGCTAATATAGTCAACCTACCAAACAGGTGACTCTTTTGTTGACAGACCTCTTTACCATCGATTTGTCCTTCGGCGAAATGTTTGTGTTTATGGTCGCTGGTATCCTTACTGGCATCATCAACACCCTTGCCGGCAGCGGCTCGCTGATTACGTTGCCGATTTTCATTTTCCTCTGCGGCCTGCCTGCCCCGGTAGCCAACGGGACCAACCGCATTGGCGCTGTGATTCAGAGTGCTGTTGCAGTGCGCTCCTTCCAAAAAACAGGCACTACATCATTCAAAGGTGCAGGGTGGCTCGTCGCGCCGGCCATAGCAGGTGCCATCGTTGGCTCTCGCATTGCGGCATCCATCGACGAGCAGATGATGAACTATACCATCGGCGGCCTGATGGTATTTATGCTACTCGTCTTATTGGTTAATCCCAAACGGTGGATTCAACCTTCCGATGTCGATCAAAAGCGTCTTAAGCACCCTTTCACAATTTTCATTTTCTTTTTGATCGGAATCTACGGCGGCTTTATTCAGGCCGGCGTGGGCATTTTCCTGCTGGCAGGCCTCGTGCTTGTTGGCGGGTATAGCCTTGGAGAAGGCAATGGGATCAAACTATTGATTGTCTTTGCGTTCAGCATTCCTGCGCTAATAGTCTTTTTCATGCACGAACAAGTACATATCGGGTATGGCTTGGCGATGGCTGTTTTTCAGTCCATTGGCGCCTGGGTTGCTGTTCGTTTTGTAGCCCACATGCCAAACGCAAATGTATGGATTCACCGCCTGCTAATTTTAATTGTCGCCGCAGCGGCGCTCCGGTTCTTTTGGGTCTAGTCGGACTTGCCGGTAGCTTTCAGCAAATTGATGCTGACTGTTGCCAGATCGGAATTGGGGTACTTGTGCTGACAGGTGGGATCGGGTGCCAGGCCGGCCTTCTTTGCAGCAGCCAGGAAGGCGGGCAGTTCGAGGATGTACTGATCTGAAAACCCATGCGTAGCATCATATGCAGTTACTGCCGTACGGCCGATGTTGACAGCCGCCAATGCCGGCGGTGTGGTGTGGAGTTCGATAACCAACAACCCAAACCGCTGCACATAGGGACTCCAGCGCGACAAGTGCTCAACAAGACTTGCTTCCACTTCTGCATTAGGTAACCGGTGCCCTCTGGAGGCAAAAGCGCCCGTTGAAAGAGTTTCATACAACGTGATGCGCACCGGTGGTTGGTACGGCCGGTTGTGATCGAGAAAAGAACGGACATTCAGCAAATCGCCCAGAAACAGGTCGTATTTTTTCTGTAGTTCATCGGCAAGCAAATCAGGCTGCCCGATATCCCCCCACACCACCTTTGCCCAAATCCCCGCGTGATTGAGCGTACTTCTTGTGGCTTTTAACGCCGCTTCGTTGAAATCAGCACCAACAATAAAAAGCGGATACTCATCGAGAATTTTGCCCCGGGAGGTTTGCCGAAATATCACCTCAAAAATATGCGCGATAAATGCTCCATTCCCACACCCCATATCGAGGAAGCCCTTGGGCTGTTCGTGTACCGGACGGTTAAACAGGTCGATGATGATTTCATCGATTTTCTTGAAATAGCTGGCGTGTGCGCCACCGCTCCCCCACACATTCATTGCACGGTTGACGTGGACCTCAGGACTGGATGCCGGCTTGTTGCGCAATACGTTTGGATTTCCGAACAGTAATTCATGCACCTGGATAAAAGTAGGCAGATATGAAACCGTGACTCCATACGCAGCAGCCCGCCGGGCAAGAAATAAGCCGCGTGGTGTAAACTTGTAAACCGTGCCATTCTGTGTGAACCAGCCGATGGAGGTAAAGAAGTCCACGACCGCCTTAATTTCATCGTGGTGCTGCGTAAATTCTTCTACCTCAAAAGGTGCAATGCTGAAATACTCATTAAATAACCCGTTCATACCAAGGCCGACAACCAAGGGCCCCACAATGACACCTTCGATATGTTTGAGTATTTGCTGCTGTACAGCTTTCGTTTCAGGGTCAGCAGCATCTGGCATTCCGAAACGCGCTTCATAATGCCTAAAAAGCTGCTTCAAGTGCATAAAGGCTTTGGGATCAAAACCATTTAAGATGTAGTCTGGGATGCGCAGTGCGTACGGTAAAAAAGCAACCGCTTCTTTGTAGAAGGGGAAATATTCGCGCGCAATTTCACCTTTCTCCGTCTCCCGAAAATAGATGTGATTGGTGCTTGCATCTATGCGTTGTGTTAGCCACCCCTGTGAGCACAGCATGCGCAAAGCCACATTGAGATACCCCTCATTGGCCCCACTCATCTCTGTTAGCATCGCCAGTTGAACTTCCTCACCACCTTCAAACTGTTGCATGAGTCCAGCCTGGTGTAATGCGTAAACCGTTGGCGCCATTACAATCCCATCCAGGTGCCTGAAGATGTTGGCCCGGAGCTGGCCTTTGTCAATTTTGCTGAGAATCATATGCTAAGAATCCAGGGGTAGGTGAACCGTTTGTGCACAAACAGGGGCACAATATCATTGCAAGGGATATCAATAAAAATACCAACCTTCAGCTTATTGTTCATCTTTGCCGGCAGATCTACAACAAAAAAGGCGTTAATCCGAAAGATTAACGCCTTTTCTAAAAAGTAGGGCGAGTTGCAAAACGCGCCTAGTATACGCACCTAGTACCGGTAGTACTCAGGTTTGAATGGCCCTTCTTTTTTGACACCGATATAATCTGCCTGTTCTTCAGACAGCTCTTCGAGTTCAACGCCGATTTTGGCAAGATGGAGCCGTGCAACCTGCTCGTCGAGGTGCTTGGGCAGCATATATACTTTGTTTTCGTAATTGTCAGCGTTCTCCCAGAGCTCAAGCTGTGCGAGCGTCTGGTTGGTGAACGAGTTCGACATTACAAATGATGGATGTCCGGTAGCGCAACCAAGGTTAACCAGCCGGCCTTCTGCAAGCAGAATGATATCTTTGCCATCGATGGTGTACTTGTCTACCTGCGGCTTGATCGTCTGCTTGACCGCACCAGATTCGTTCAACCATGCTACATCAATTTCATTGTCAAAATGTCCGATGTTACAGACAATTGCTTTGTCTTTCATCGCTTTGAAATGCTCGGCTGAGATGATGTCTTTGTTGCCGGTTGCAGTAACAACAATGTTAGCTTCTTTAACGGCGTCAATCATTTTCTTTACTTCGAAGCCGTCCATGGCAGCCTGTAGTGCGCAAATCGGGTCGATTTCGGTCACGATCACCCGACAGCCAGCGCCACGAAGCGAAGCAGCTGATCCTTTGCCCACGTCGCCATACCCGGCAACAACAGCAACTTTGCCGGCCATCATGATGTCCGTTGCACGACGGATTGCATCAACGCAAGACTCTTTACAACCGTACTTGTTATCGAATTTAGACTTCGTTACCGAATCATTCACGTTGATTGCAGGAAGTGGCAACGTGCCATTTTCCATCCGCTCATAAAGGCGGTGAACACCTGTTGTGGTTTCTTCGCTGAGACCTTTGATGCCGGCTACCAGCTCAGGGTATTTATCCAGCACAATGTTAGTCAGGTCACCACCGTCGTCAAGAATCATATTGAGTGGCTTGTCGCCATCAAACGCATGCAGCGTCTGCTCAATGCACCACCAGAATTCATCTTCGTCCATCCCTTTCCAGGCATAAACAGGAACTCCTGCGGCAGCGATTGCAGCGGCAGCATGGTCCTGGGTAGAGAAGATATTACAGGAAGACCAGGTCACTTCAGCGCCCAGTTCTACCAGCGTTTCAATAAGCACAGCCGTCTGAATCGTCATATGCAGGCAGCCGGCGATACGGGCACCAGCCAGGGGCTTGGTGTCTTTGTATTGCTCACGAAGTGCCATCAGGCCGGGCATCTCTGCTTCAGCCAGTTCAATCTCCATCCGACCCCATTCAGCCAGACCAATATCCTTTACTTTGTAAGGTACTTTTTTATCTACAGCTTCCATATAAACAGGTAAATTTCGGGTTAATCTGATTCAGACAGGGTGCTTAATGAGATCGTTGCACATAGGGCAAACCTCAGAATCATTCCACCTCCTCAAAGCGCGAGGAGCCGTTTGGTTTCTTACTTTTGATTATGCAATTCCTTCCCGCGCGCACTGGAATATTGCTTGAAGACAAATACCCGCTCAAAGTGCATACACTTATCACCTTGACAAAGAAGTCACGGGAATTAATATTACCTCACACGTGTCTCTTTCCAATCAACATGCCAAACCATGTATTTTGCCACCCCGCTACCCCGTATGTTATGCTGCTTGCTCCTGCTGTGCCTCAGTCTTCCTGCAGGCCTCAACGCACAAAATCAATCCAATGACGGCTGGACGCCGCTGTTTAATGGTGAGAATCTCGACAACTGGGTCCAGCGAAACGGTGAGGCAACTTATCACATCGATGGCGACGAAATAGTCGGCACAACCGTGATGCGAACACCAAACAGTTTCCTTTGTACCCGCGAGGATTACGGTAACTTCATTCTAGAATACGAATTCCTGGTCCATCCCCTGCTGAATTCTGGCGTCCAGATTCGTAGCATGAGTAAAGCAGATTATTACGACGGCCGCGTACACGGCTATCAGGTTGAAATTGACCCTGCATCACGGGCCTGGACGGGTGGTATCTACGATGAAGCCCGGCGCGGCTGGATCTACAGCCTGAGCAGGAATGCGCCGGCGCGGGCTGCCTTCAAGCAAGGCACATGGAATAAGGTCCGCATAGAAGCCGTCGGCGCATCCATCCGCACATGGCTCAATGGCGTCATGGCAAGTAACCTGGTCGACGACATGACAGCAAGCGGCTTTATCGCCCTCCAGGTGCATAGCATCGGAAGCGAAGAGCAAGCCGGCCGTGAAGTCCGGTGGCGCAATATCCAGATAAAAACTAAAAACCTGGAAGAAGCCCGTTGGGCGCCAGATCCGGCAGTTCCCGAATTCAATTATGTGCCCAATACAATCACTGAAACAGAAGAACGCCGTGGCTGGCGCCTGCTGTGGGATGGCGTGTCAACCGACGGATGGCGAGGCGCCAGACTGGACGATTTCCCAGCATCCGGATGGGCCATGGAAGACGGTGTGCTTTCTGTCCTCGCCTCAGATGGCGGCGAATCAACCAACGGCGGCGACATCGTAACCACCGATACGTACAGCAGTTTTGAACTGGAGCTAGACTTCAAAATTGCGGAAGGTGCTAACAGTGGCATTAAGTACTTCGTGCTCACCGATCTCAACAAAGGGCCCGGCTCGTCGATTGGCCTTGAGTACCAGATCCTCGACGACAACCGACATCCGGATGCAGATCAGGGTGTTGGCGGCAACAGAACGCTGGCCTCCCTCTACGACCTCATCCCGGCCGGCAACATGACCAGGGCCGGCGCGAGCAAACGCGTCAACGGACCCGGCCGCTGGAACCGGGCGCGGCTTGTTGTCAAGGGAAACCATGTTGAACACTGGCTAAACAACGAGAAAGTACTCGAATACGAGCGCGGCACCCCCATCTACCGGGCGCTCGTGGCAAAAAGCAAATACAACGTATGGCCCAGCTTCGGCGAAGCCCCTGCTGGCCACATCCTCCTCCAGGACCACGGCGACCACGTTTCGTTTAGGAGCATCAAAATTCGCGAATTCTGAAAACCGGTTGAAAGTTGCTGGTTGAAGGTTCTTGGGCTATTACAGTGCTGCAATCCCTTCAACCTGCAACCTTTAACCTTCAACCAATCAACCTTTTTCTGTGTCAAGCTTAAGTCTTTGGATTATCAGCCGATAGAAAAAGGGAGCAAGGCCTGTCGAAGTCGCTCTCGACCGCCTCCCAACCCTCCCTCCCTCGGCTCAAACCAAAGCATGAAAAAATTCTTCGACCTCCTCACTACGCTGTTTTTGCTTCCTTTCCGTCCACGTCTCGAAGCCGTATTGTCACAGGTCAATGAGGCGCGGGCCTCGCTGAATCTCCCAAGTTTGCAGGCTATGCCGGCAGGTGCAGAGGGACGTGCAACAACTTGCCCGATTGCACATGCACTCGGTGGGATGGTTGGCGTAGATGGGATTTGCTTCAACGATCCACAGATGGCCCTTTCTGTCGCTGATGCATGGCACACGGGCATACAGTCCAATGGCAATGAGCGCTACATCGTAACACTCCCAGAAACCCTTCGCCAGTTTGTGCGCGACTTCGACCTGGGCGCCTATCGCCTCTTTGCCTGATCGATAACACTGCCATCGATTAAATCGGAAATCCTTTCCTTCTCCAGCAAAAACCGCACTTCCCGCCCACGTTGCATCTATAGACACCTCAACGCGACAACTACAGGCACATGATGTTTGCACAAGGCCTGATCAACCCATAATCGGGCGCACAGATACCGTTCTACTGTTCTCTTCAGCCTCGCCGGCTTCAGTGTATTCAACTGAGATCTCTCCTGTAGCACCGCCAAATGCGCCGCTGGCTCAGTATTTGTTTTTTGGCCATTGCTACTCATCCTTTTGGCTCCTTCAAAACAAATTCCAATGAGCAACACAGGTCTTTTGATTGACGATTCGCCAACCAGTGACAACAGTGAAACGCTTGATGTCTTTTGCGCAGCACTGGCAAATCTGATTGACCGAAAAGAGTTGGCCCTCCCGGTACTTCCCGAAGTACCAAGCAAGGTCCTCACGATGACAACCAACCCGGACATGAACATTGCCGAGTTGTCAAATTTGATCCACCAGGATCAGGCGCTCGCCAGCCATGTCTTGCGGGTGAGCAATTCAGCATCGTATGGCGGCACGCGACAAATTGCCTCGCTCACACAAGCGATAACACGACTTGGCGGCCGGCTTGTGGGAGACATCGCTTTTGGCATTTCCCTGCAAAGCGATGTATTCCAGATCAAAGGCTTCGAAAAAATGGTTCGCCAGTTATGGCGCCACGCCTTTGCAGCCGGCCTCTTTGGCAAAGAGATTGCTCGCCTGCGACGCCGTAACATCGAAGGCCAATACCTCTGTGGGTTGCTTCATACCATCGGGAAACCTGTCATTCTGCAGGCTTGCATCGGCTTGCAAGAAGAACTTGGCCGTACCCTCGATAAAGATACGGCAACCATTTTGATGAATAATTTCCACAACAGCGTCGGCTCTATTCTCACGTTCTCCTGGGGATTACCCGATCTGGTCAGCAAAACCTGCCTGTACTACACCAACTACGAAGAAGCCCCAACCTTCAAAGACGAAACCATTGCAACCTACCTGGCCAGCCAACTGGCCCTCCTCATAGGAGATTCCTTAGAAAAAGAACAGGAGGTCTTGCGCTCGGATCCAGCATTTCACTTGCTCAACCTGTACCCCGAAGATGTACAACTGCTTTTCGACAAACTTGACAGCATCTCCGAAATCATAGCCGCAATGGCAATCTAAACCGGGCCCTAATAGCGGCTCCGAAACCAGTTCCGACATCAGCATGGACAACGCAAACAACTACGACATCATTGTTATCGGTAGTGGCCCCGGCGGCCAACAGGCTGCCGTTGAAGGCACAAAATCGGGCAAACGGGTCGCCCTGATCGAACGCGCCCGCAACGTGGGTGGTGAATGTGTGTTTCACGGCACCATTCCTAGTAAAACACTTCGCGAAGCAGCCCTGAACCTGACCAATCTTCGGTCGGTATCAAACATCTTTCAGTATGAATTGCGTAGCGATGTTGAAATTCATAGCCTGATGGGCCGGCTCGACGAAGTCCTGGCGTTGCAAAAAACTTCTATCGAAGAAGAAATGCGGCGCAATGACGTCAACCTGATCCACGGGAAAGCAAGCCTCGTGGACCAAAACCAGGTGCGTGTACAGCATATCGATGGCAGCTCCAGCATCCTGTCGGCTAAGAACATAGTGATTGCCACCGGGTCGCGTCCGCGCCGGCCGCCGGAGATTCCGGTTGATCACGAACACATCCTCGACAGTGACTCGATCCTCAGCTTGATCTATTTGCCACAGTCGCTGACCGTACTGGGTGGTGGCGTGATTTCCTCAGAATATGCCTCTATTTTCGCTTTGCTGGGGGTAAAAGTAACCATGATTGACCGCGCCCCGCGGCCGCTCATGTTTATGGATCCCGAGTTGGTAAACAGCTATCTGGAGCATTTCAAACAAAACGGTGGCGAGCACTACGGAAGCGCTGAAATCACGTCTGTTACCTGGGACGGCGTCTCACAGGTCGTCACCAAACTGGCTTCTGGCGATGTAATTTCCAGCGACAAATTGCTGGTTGCACTTGGTCGACTCGCCAACGTCGAAGGCCTGGGCCTCGAAACAGTTGGCATCGAACAGACCAAACGCGGACATATTGTGGTAGACGACCAATACCAGACCAATATCCCCAACATTTATGCAGTAGGTGATGTTGTTGGCCGGCCTTCACTGGCAGCCAGCGCCATGGAACAGGGACGCCGCGCAGTTTGCCACGCCCTCGGTATGGGCGACACCGGCGTTGATTTCAGCTACTTGCCCATTGGCATCTATGCTATCCCCGAAATGGCCAGTGTTGGCCTGAGCGAAGAAGAAGCACGCGAAAAATTCGGCGACATCTACGTTGGAAAAGCCAACTTTGCCGACATCGCACGTGCCCAGATTTCTGGTGCAACTACAGGACTCCTCAAACTCGTTGTTGCACCCGATGGCCAGCAATTGCTAGGCGTACATATTGTAAGCCAGGGCGCAGCAGACCTGATCCATGCCGGCGAATTGGCCCTGCTCAACGGCAACAAAGTGAGCATCTTCCAGGAAAACGTCCTCAACTTCCCAACCATGTCACAGGCATACCGGGTAGCAGCCCTCGACGTATTCCACCAGGTAATGAACCGTACAGCCGAACCTGTGCTCACATAGTCTTTAAAAAAGGCATTAACGCCTCAACTTACAGATGCTCAATGGTCTGGCAAACAGCGATTTTATCTCTGTAGCCCGGCCATTTTCTGTTTATAACGGGTATTCAGCATTAATGCATAATTGTTGCCTTTCAATTTCACGCCCAATCGTTTAAAATATAGCTCCGAAAAAATCACCGCCGCCGGTTGCAATCATGTCCAATCAATTGCCTGTTGCCCTTTTGCTGTGCTGTTTTGCCGTTGCTTTCACAGCCTGTACACCCCCATCTGCGCCCGAAGTAATGAAACCAAACATTGTCTTCATTCTTGCGGATGACATGGGATATGGTGATCCCGGTGCATACAACCCGGACTCCAAGATCCCAACACCCAACATGGACCAGTTGGCTGCTGAAGGCATTCGTTTTACAGACGCACACTCTCCCTCCGGTGTTTGTACACCAACGCGCTACGGCATCATGACCGGCCGCTACAGCTGGAGAACCCGGCTAAAGAAAGGCGTAACACGGGGCTACTCGGCCAACCTTATCGACACAACACGCACCACCGTAGCAAAGCTGCTTAAAAATGAGGGATACGCTACAGCCATCATCGGTAAGTGGCACCTTGGCCTTGGTGAAACTGAGCCACTGGATTACAGCCAGCGCCTTTACCCAGGACCAAGGGCACACGGTTTTGATTACTACTTTGGCATCCCTGCCTCTCTCGACATGATTCCCTACGTGTATGTCGAAAATGAGGAAGTCATGGAATTGCCAACAGACTCAGTAGGGCCAAGTGGCTACGAATACGGCGGCCCTTACTGGCGCGCCGGCCCAATCGCTCCCTCATTTAAACACATTGATGTACACCCAACGTTTACCACGCGGGCTGTAAACTTCATCGCGCAACACGCGGAGAACGCTTCCGAACAGCCTTTTTTCCTCTACCTCCCACTTGCCTCCCCCCATACCCCCTGGCTGCCTACAGAAAACTTTCAGGGCATCAGCCAGGCCGGCGAGTATGGCGATTTCACGACGGAAGTAGACTGGACCGTCGGCCAGGTCATGCAGCAACTGGAGGCCCACGGCATGACAGAGCATACCCTCATCATGGTTGCCAGCGACAATGGTTCTTTCTGGATACAAGACGATATCGATCGCTACGACCACTTATCCAACCTCAACCTGCGCGGCATAAAAGCTGACATCCACGAAGGCGGCAACCGCGTGCCGCTAATTGCCCGCTGGCCCGCACAGATTGATGCCGGCCTCGTGAGTGATCACCTCGTCTCGCTTGTTGACCTCATGGGTACCTTTGCAGAATTACTCGACGTCGAGTTGCCGGCAAATACAGCGGAAGACAGCCATAGCTTCCTCCCGCAGTTGATGGGCAAAGAGTCGCTTTCAGGCCGCAACGATGTGATTATGCACTCCTCCGAAGGCATGTTTGCCATTCGGAAAGGAGACTGGAAATTGATTGAGGGCCTCGGCTCTGGCGGTTTCACGCAACCCCGGTTCATCGAACCCACCCCAGGCGGGCCGGCGGGACAGTTGTATAACCTTGCCGAAGACTTGCAGGAAACCAACAATCGATACGCTGAAGAACCCGAAGTGGTAGCCGAACTAACTGCCCTGCTCAACCAGCAGCGCGACCAGGGCTTCAGCCGCAGTATCGATTAACGGTTCGTCTATCTGTTACTACCCAAAAAGGCCGGAGCTGAGGTACCGGTCGCCACGGTCACACACGATAAATACGATGAGGCCGCTTTCCAGCGTCTCTGCAATTTTGAGTGCGGCAGTGAGCGCACCACCGCTGCTCATGCCGGCAAGAATGCCTTCTTCCCTTGCGAGTCGTTTTGTTTGCGTGCGCGCCTCTGCCTCGCTCACATCAACCACCTGGTCTACCCGCTCCGGCTCAAATATTTTGGGAAGAAATGCAGGAGACCATCGCCGGATACCTGGAATGCGCGAACCATCTTTGGGCTGCGTACCCACAATCTGAATGGCTGGATTTTTCTCCTTCAAAAATCGCGATACACCCATGATGGTACCTGTCGTTCCCATCGCAGAAACAAAGTGGGTGATCTCGCCATCAGTATCTCGCCAAATCTCAGGACCGGTTGACCTGTAATGCATGCCGTAGTTGTCGGGATTCCCGAACTGGTTCAGCATGAAATACCCCTGGTTCTCTGCCATATCGAGCGCCAGTTCACGGGAGTGCTCGATTGTTTTGGCAGCCGGCGTGAGCATTACTTGCGCACCGTAAGCTTCCATAGCCAACACCCGCTCTCTGGTTGCGCTATCCGGCATAATGAGCGTCATCTCAAGCCCAAAGAGCCGCGCAATCATGGCAAGGGCAATGCCGGTATTTCCACTGGTAGCCTCAACCAGCTTGTCGCCCGGCTTCACGTCACCACGATCAAGTGCTCCAGTAATCATCCCGTATGCAGGCCGGTCTTTCACACTCCCTCCCGGATTGTTGCCTTCGAGTTTACCCAATAAGCGCACATTGGGATTTTCAGGGATATGTTGTAATTCTACCAGCGGCGTGTTGCCTATCAGTGCATCTAGTTTCATGGGGGCAGCAGGATTATTTGGCTTTCAAAATGTATACGTCGGTTTCGCCCGCTTCGCCGTGGTACATTTTGGATTGGTAATAAATTTTAGATTCAGCAGGCACGCTACGGGTGAGCCATACATTACCGCCAATGATGCTGTTGTGTCCGATCACGGTTTCTCCGCCTAAAATGGTGGCGCCGGCATAGATCACAACATGATCCTCAATGGTTGGATGTCGCTTCCGCGTTGCATCTTCTTTGTTAACGCTTAACGCCCCTAGCGTAACGCCCTGGTAGACTTTCACATGGTTGCCGATATGACTGGTTTCGCCAATCACAATGCCGGTCCCGTGATCAATACAAAAATGATGGCCGATGTGTGCACCAGGATGAATATCGATGCCCGTACGACTGTGGGCATGCTCCGTAATGATGCGCGGGATTTCGTGGATACCCAGGGTTGTCAAATGATGCGCAATGCGGTACGCAGCAATGGCATAAAACCCGGGATACGAACGAATAACTTCGCTTCTACTTTTGGCCGCCGGGTCGCCGGCATACATCGCATCCACGTCTTCGTGCAACATCCTATGAATGACCGGTATGGCTTCAAACAAAGCGGCTGTAATCGTAGCGTGATCATCCGGACAATCGGGTACGTATTGCAACAAGCGGTCAAATTCATTCTCGAGAGACGAAACATGCGCCCGAAAGGCAGCCTCGGTGAGGTGACTCAGTTGCGATGTCTCGGAAAAGAGGACACCGATCAGGTCGTCAAAAAAACGCACAACCTCCGCCGGCGCGGGGCACGTCGGACATGCCTGGTGGGATGCGTATAACTTCTTGAGGAAATCTGGATGCACAACAATCGATTGGTCAGGTGCATATGGCAGGCGGTGGTGCAAACAGCGGCAAAAGACTGCCCGGTTTGCACTATGGGTATGAAGACAATGGTACGGTATAGTTCCTGCTTACGTTTTGATCTACCACGCTGTCTCTACCACGCGTATATTCCGTCGCCGCATTTCACAAAACGCATCCCAACCATGATCAGGCTTTCTTTGGTCCTTGTATTCTGTTGCATACTGTTTGCCCCAAAGGCATTTGCACAAACGGGTGCTACACCGGCCTTTACCGAGACCTTTGACCTCGACCCGGCAAGCCCCGGCCCGTGGAATCCAGATAACTGGGACGTTACCGTCCACGTTCGCAGCCGCGACAATTATTACAGCCTCGAGCCTGTTGAGGCAGATCATGGTTCAGACTGTGGTCCGCCACCGGCTACGCATATGGTTTCTGCGTATGAAGACATGGTGTACAGCTGTAAAAATCACATGATGACCACGCTCAATGCCCCGGGCTACGGCGTGATATACCTCACCCCCAATCACCTCCTGGATTTTTCCGAGACAACGGGGACTGTATCATTTGACATGTCGACCCTGCGCAAAACCGGACGCGACTGGGTTGATGTGTGGATTACCCCGTTTGAAGACCACCTTCAACTCCCGCTCGACGGCACAGTGGACCTGCAAGGGCTGCCCAAACGTGGTATCAACATCACAATGGATCTCGTACGGGGTACGTCCCGTTTCCGGGCTTATCTTATAGAAAACCATGAAGCAACAGAGTTGGATGCCACGTCGGAAGGCTGGCAGGGATACGAAGCTTTCCTTACGCCGGATCAGCGCCGGCGGGATCAGTTTGAACTCAAGCTTACCCGCACGCACCTCTCTTTCGGCATGCCAGGCTACAGCTTTCAGTGGTTCGACCTGGATATTCCCGAGTTAAGTTGGGACCGTGCCGTAATCCAGTTTGGGCATCACTCTTACAACCCTTACAAAGACTGCGACAATGACGGCTCGTGCGCACCCAATACCTGGCACTGGGACAACGTCTCTATTGCGCCCGCGCAACCATTTACCATGTTACATGCAACAAAACGCTACGCCGACGCCTCCACGGCAGGTGTGGTGCAGTTTGAGACGCCGGCACCACAAGCAGCTTATTTGCGTTTTGCCGGTATTGGTAACAATATATCGTTGAGCTTCGACAATGGGGCAACGTGGGGCCCCGCCGTCAGGCAACCTCAGATACTCGATATCGAAGAACACTTCTCCTCCTACCTTACCCCGATACCAGCCGGCACAAGCAATATACTGGTGCAGGCTGAAGATTGGTGGGGCGGCCCCTGGCACGTACGCAACCTCTCCATCTGGTCGCAAGAGGTAGCAACATCGGTGAACACAGAAACACCTCCACGACCAGCGACCCTGGTGCTGCATCAGAATTTCCCTAACCCGGTGCATACCAGCACAGTGATTCCACTTACCGTACCGAACGCAGGCTATGTGCGTCTTGAAGTAATAGACATACTCGGCAGAACGGTTGCAGTCGCCCAGGACGGTATACTCGCACAGGGCGGACACGATATTCCTTTTAATGCCCGTGCATTGCCGGCGGGCACCTATTTTTACAGGGTAACAACCGAGACAGCACGTGTTACCCGCCTGCTTCAGGTGATCCGCTAACTTACTCGTATTGCAAACACGTGACGGGGTTGATTGTTGATGCCCTGAACGTCTGAAAACCCACGGTAACCCACGCTGTGCCCAGGGTGATCAGGGCTGCGCCGGCAAATATCCACCACTGCAGCTCAATGCTGTACATAAACGCTTCGAGCCAGTGCGCTACAATGAAGTAGCTCACAGGGAGCGCAACCAGAATGGCGATGAGAATCATCCGTGTAAAGTCTTTCGACAACAGCCCGACAATCCCCCACGCACTGGCGCCGAGCACTTTGCGGATCCCAATTTCTTTGGTTCTGCGTTCAGCCGTAAAGGCCGCAAGCCCGAAGAGGCCGAGGCAGGAAATAAGGATTGCCAGGGCAGCAAACAACCGGGACAATACCGAGGTACGGGCTTCTGATTCATAAATGGCCTGGTACTCATCATCCACAAAGCTAAAGGCAAACGGGTAACCAGGATTATGAATGGTGTACAGTTTCTCAATCTGGGCGAGTGTCGCCACTTCTGCGCCGGCGCTGATTTTTATATTGATCTCTGCCCCATAGTTGTTGCCCTCCGGGAATAGTTTGAAGAAACAGGGCGCAATGTCTTTATACATCGACTGGAAATGAAAGTCTTCCGCAACGCCGACAACTTCTACGTCTTCATTCCATATGGTAAGTACAGTTCCCAGCGGGTTTTCGAGGCCCATGCTTGCTACAGCTGCTTCATTCAGGATCACTTTGTTGTATTCGTTGCCATGCGTTTGATCAAACGAGCGGCCCCTGACCAGGTTGATATCAAACGTTTCGAGGTACCCGTAGCTTACAATAAACGGGTTGATTTGCAGCTGTTCATCGGGTTGCCGGCCGGGCCAGTCGATGCCCCAGGTAAAATTACTGGATTCAATAAGTTTGCTGCTGCTGTTCGAGGCGTGTTGTACCCCGGGGAGCGCTTTAACCTCAGCAAGAAACGTTTCCACATCATTTTCAAGCGCACCTTCCCGTTGAATAGCAATCACATTGTCCCTGTCGTACCCGAGATTTTTGGTTTGAATAAACTCCATCTGCAGAAAAATGACGGTCACAAAGACAATCAACACAGCTGAAACAGCAAATTGAAAAACGACCAGGGCTTTACGCAACCACACCTCACCAAAAGAGATCTGCATCTTACCTTTTAATACCTGGATGGGGTTGAAGCCCGAAAGGTAGAGGGCAGGATAAACGCTTGAGAGCAAGCCTGTAAGTAGCGCCACACCCAGCATAATGGCCCACAACCCCAAGCTGGTATCTAACGTGAGGGCTTTTCCGGTTATCATATTGAACTGGGGCAACAACAGGTATACAACCAGAATGGCACAACCAAAAGCCAGAAGCGCGATCAGCATAGATTCCTGGACAAATTGACCCATGAGCTGCCCACGCGTTGCCCCTATCGTCTTTTTAGTGCCAATTTCTTTTACCCGAATGCTGGCTTTCGCAGTTGCGAGGTTCATAAAGTTGACGCCGGCAATCATCAGCATAAGCACAGCGATGATCGAAAAGAGCCAGAGGTATTCAATGCGACCACCAGCTACAGCACCCTTGTCGTAGTTGTTATAGAGGTACCGGGAAGCGTATGACTGCAAGAAGAAACCGTGTTTGGCATTCCGCCGCGCACCAACAAGCGACGTAATCTTTTCATCCAGTTCCGAGGTATTCATGCCGGGCTTTAAAAGGACATACGTACTCGCCTGATCGTTAAACCACTCCGCCGTCTGTGGGCTTTTTTCGAGGTAAAAATCAAAACTAAAGAGCAGGTCGAAGTTGGTAGAAGTGCGCGCCGGCTCATTATCAAAGACTCCCGTTACAGTAAAATCTCTACTAAAATCGATGATTTCGCCGATTTTCTTCTCCCACTTTACCGTTTGCCCCATTGCCCGGGATGTTGTACCGAACAGTTTTTCCGCCAGATCAGCAGAGATAACAACGTCATACGGACTGCCAAGCACTTGCTGTTTATCCCCATGTAAAAGGGGATAGGAAAACAGGTCAAAAAAACCCTGATCTGCATATTGTGGGCGGGCTTTGATAAAAGATTCGTCGAAAGAGATAATGCCATCAAAAACATCCGGGGCCATTTTAGCAGAAATTGCGCGTTCAACTTCAGGCAATTCGTCCATGAGCGCCTGTGCAAGTGGTCCGGGCGTCCAGTCAGCCACCATCACCCCATCTACCATCGGAATCTGCTGCATGACCTGGTACAAGCGGTCCTTTTTTTCGTGATAGCTGTCGATTTCCAGTTCATTTTGCACCCAGAGGCCAATAAAAAGCGCACAAGCCAATCCAGTGGTCAATCCAAGGATGTTGATCAGAAACGAACCTTTGTTGCGAATAAAGCTTCTGTAGGCAATGAGAAGATTGTGTTTGAACATGTGCATAACCTGGTTGAGCATTTCGGAAGCCGGCCAACAACAGCAATTGGCCCATCTGCCGGCAAAATGAACGTACGGCATCCTCAATTACAACATACATGCCAGTAGGCCTAAATATCGCATTTCAGGCCAATAACGCGATATTATCGCCAATCTGGTGTTCGTTTGCAACGCACAAGTGTTCAGAAACGAACAGTTGCAACCAGCCGTTCTTCAGTAGGCAGCGGCGGTCGCCTAAGACACTGAAGAAATATGCTGCCTGTCCCTACTATTTGCAGCATATAGCTGCTGATTTTTCACAAACCGCTCACATGTCTAAATGCACGCTCCAGGGCACATATTTTACCATCTACTACAAATAGTACCAACAACTTTCAGATTTTACTTGAAGTAATGCTTGAAATGTCAGATCTTTACGTACACATTGTTTAATTACATGTGTAAAATTGATGCATCTTGCTTCTTCCTCTCGGATTGTAATCTTTCTGATGATTGCACTTGTCTCGGGGTCATGCACCAATGCTCCTGAACAGGGTTCGTATATTACCTACCTGGGACAAGATACACTTGCTGCAGAACAGTTTACTGTGACAGGTAACCGTGTAGAAGCAAAGGTAATGCTCCGCACGCCGAGCACCACACTTCGGCACTATACAATGGAGCTTGATGAAGCTGGCATAATGCGACGCTTGGAGGCCACGGTACGGGATCCTGCTTCTCCGGAAGCTCCACCACTTAGTAAGGATCTCTTACTGGCCACTTCTTCCGGATTTGAGCGCACGTCTAGCGCAGACGGAGAAGAAACCCGCCGATCTATTGAGACCACACCCGACGCCCTGCCTTTCCTGGACATGATCCACTGGCCGTTTGAACTGATGCTCAAACGCGCCTATGCAGCTGACAGTACAACAATAACACAAAACTTGATTGCCGGCCGCCGGGCCATGCCGTTTGAGCTAGTGCGCCTCTCTGCAGACTCCATGACCGTCAGACATCCGTCTCGGGGCATCATGGGTGTCTCTGTAGACAATGCTGGTCGCCTGCAAACCCTTGATGCTGGGGCTACTACGCGTAAAGTGCGCGTCTACCGTAAAGACAACATTGACGTCGATGCCCTCGCTGCGCATTTTGCCAGCCGAGATGCCGCCGGCGCAGCCTTTGGCCCGCTTTCCGGCCGTGGCAACCACGAAGCCTCTGTTTTGGGCGCAACCATTAGCGTTGACTACGGACAACCTGTTAAACGTGGCCGGCAGATTTTTGGCAACCTTGTCCAATGGGACAAACTATGGCGTACCGGTGCAAACCGTGCTACGCACTTCGAAACTGATAAAACCCTGCAGTTCGATACCGTAACGGTGCCTCCCGGCACATATACCCTCTTTACGATCCCGCAACCTACTGGTGGTACCCTGATCATCAATAAGCAAACGGGACAAGGCGGCACAACCTACAACGAAGACCAGGACCTCGGTCGCGTTGCCATGACGCGTGTTGCACTTGAAACACCTGTTGAAGTGTTTACAATCACAACAACAGCCAACGGTCAAGAAGGTGTACTTCAACTCAGTTGGGATCAAACCGCATTTACGGTGCCCTTTTCTGTAAAGCAATAATCCTTTGTAATGACGAAGAAGAACAAAACCATGTACAACATAAGTGCGCCGCATAAGTACAGCCGGCGCGATTTTTTACATACTACACTGGGCGGTGCCCTTATCCTGGGCCTGACCAGTTGCGACCAGGTGGAAGATTCGCTGGAAGAATACACTGGTCCTGAAATTGCTGTGGCTGATTTTATCACCTTCAACCAGCAGTACTACAACGCTGCCGTTGACGCGGTCACACAATTCCCTCACAATGCTATCAGAGATGGCGTACTTTCCGGCGTTACTGATCCAGTTACGATTGCCTATCGCCTCCAGTACCTGATTGACATCGCTGATGCAACCGCTGCTGAAACCCTGATTGACAACCTGCTGGTTGCCCAGGAAAACTCGATTGCATTTATCGATTACCGCGGCTTTATCCCTAATCTGGAATTTGCCAATACATCAGATGGCTTCCAGAAGGCAGAACCAACGTTCAGAATCCCCGAAAACGCCGTGCTTTCAGCCCGCGTAGCTATGGCCGCCAGTGCCTTTTCAGGGACCGGCATTGCTGACAAAGCCATGACCTTTCTGGCCAATCAGAAAGAAGGGTACAACTTCTACCTGAGCGGTACAAACACAGCATTCCCGGTAACAGGTACAGCCCTCGACGGTGAGTTTGATGTTAACACCGTCGATTACTTCTTCGGGAGCTACTACACCGAACTGGCTTTTGTACTGAGTTACTTTATCGGTGACTCTACAACCATTCAGGACCCGCAAGTGGGCATAGACGCCTGGAATGCGTTGATTGATGGTGGTGGTATTCCAACCGATCAGCATGGCGACTCTTTTACAGCGCTGACCACCCTGACCGTACCGCTAGCCAAAAACGGTAGCGCTGCCCAGTACTTCCAATCATTGCTAGCATTACCGTCCAGCAGCATCCCGCAACAGCTTTCGGATGCCTTATACAATGTGCTGTTCTCGTTTCTGGATGCTGCCAGGTTTGAAAATTTGCCCGGTATCTTTTCGGGTGCCCCGAACGCACAGGGAAATTTTTTGGAAGACAATGGCTTGAGCCGGCTCACCGTACCCGGCAACGCAGCCACTTCACGCGAATCGATTGCTACTGTTGATGCGCTGGCAGCTGCCATGCGGCTGTTTGCTGCAGACGCACCTGAACGGCAGATCCTACGCCGGTGGATTGGCGTGTTCAACGAAACACCAGGTATTCAGGGCACAGCTGGCCTCTTTGGCGGTGTCGACAAAAGTGGTGCAGTCTCTACATCGATTTATGCGCGGCAAAACGCCGCCATGATCCTGCTGGATTCAACAGCACCCAGCCACCTGGAAACCTTCCTGTCTGCCAACGGCAAAACGAGCCTGGCCGATCTGTTCGGACGCATTGCCATTACACAGGCCGGCCTGCCCGTACAACGGGTGCCGACGTATCTGCCCAACCCACCGCCTTTGGCACAGATATTCCCTGTTTAAACAGAAGTATAAACCCAACGCCACACGATATAAAACACGCCGGCTGCCCAAGCGCCGGCGTTTTTTTATGCCCTATTTTTCCTACCATACAGCGCACGCCCCCATCCTCTTCATTGCTTACACGATGCCATGAATCGTTCTGGTTACTTGCATGTGCTTCTGCAGTTTGTCGGCGCCGGCATAACCTGCCTGGCAGCCGCCACAGCACAAACGCCCTGGGGCCCCCTCCCCCTCATTATTATTGCCCTCGGCGCGGTCATCGGATTGTATACCATCACCCACAATCGGATTGGTAATTTCAACGTTGCGCCCCCTCTAAAAACCCATGCCCAACTAATCACAAGCGGACCCTACAAGTGGGTACGCCATCCGATGTACCTGAGCGTCATTGTCGTACTGGTTGGTCTCAGCTTGCACGCTGGCACCATCCCGGCCTGGGTTGGTGCGCTGGTGTCATCCCATGCCATGTATCAGAAAACAGTTATAGAAGAACAGCTGCTACTGGAGCGTTTTCCCGAATACGCTGCCTACCGGACATCCACAAAACGAATGCTGCCGTTTATTTTCTAAATCAGCCCTGGTATAGCTGTGAGACCGCGATGCAGCACCTGAATCTGGAGCTGGCTTCCCAAACACTACTTCGTCTGCCGGCGCTGATGACTTCAGGATAATGCGTGATGAATGTTCTTCACCGGCTGCCAACAACTCGCCACAATACGCATCAAGATTTTTCCAGGACAGGTCACTACCTGCTAGCAATCGTTTTTTGTATACGAGGTTAAAAAACAGCTGTTTGACTGGATTTCGTTTAAAAAACAGGTCTGATCGTATACGTGTTTTGTTTTCGTCTAACTGCTGGAGCGAAAACACATTGCCGATCCCATCTTTATGATTGGTATCGGAGAACGTGATCGTGTCCCCTTTTTTCTCAAATCCATGTGAGACAAAAAACGGATCAGTTGCATCCCCCTTAATCACGCACCGATGAGTCGAGCCTTGTTGTGCTACAGCGTGATTGAGATCGTCACTCCCGGAAAGGCCTTCCTGCCAGTGATGCCGGAAACTCAGGTCTGACACTACATCAAACACCATTGCAAGTGGCGCATTGATGATAGCTTCCGATGTCATAACTCTTGTTGTGACACCGGGCAATCCAAAATCATCCGGGACCGGTTCAGGCATGGCATGCCGGATGTTTTGCAAATCCAGACTGGCATACCGGATAGGACCAAAATCATACGCGGCTTCTGCCATATCAAACGATGCATCTGCAACTTCTTCAGCTGTCTGCTGATCTACCTCTAGCGCATCTGTAACAAGCAGGTATTCTTGTTTCGCCACATCATTCTTAAGCAACCTGTGGGCAACAATAACATCTTTACCAAACAGCTTGGTAAATGCTTTGATCTGATTCTTGGCTGTTTCGCCAAAGTGTGCGACAAATTTGAGGGTCAGATTGTTGGTTGTACTACAGGCACCACACTGGCAGATACGTCGATTCTCGTATTTTTTCAAGTGTAGATGAAAAGCTGTGTACATGTCTTTCACCTGTTGCAACATTTCAGCAGATGAAGGGGCATCACCCTCACGATAAAAAAGGACCGCATCTCCCTCAACCTCGGATACTTCAAGGCCGAGTATATTTTTGTCAATCAGGATTTCCAGCAACTCAGCAATGATGTGCTGGCTGTGACTAATCTCGGTTGAGTTAACAAACGTGGTAAAGCCGCTGATATCCGGAATGAAGAGAAAGGTCGGTTTTGGCGATTGTATCAATTGGGTCATAGCGTGTCCGGTCGGCATCGAAATGATATATGTGTATTACATGAGACGCACAGCCATTCATCTTGTTACTGGCAAAGGGCATATTTCGTTTAGATGATCGCAATCTCAAAAAATGCAACAGAACAAAACGTCTCACGCCGGCCAATTCTGTATCGCAATTCAAGTAGCAGAACTTATCACCTCAACAGGCAGTTCTTGTTTTTTTCCCTGATCGTTCACAGGAAGTATGGCACAGATCGCGCTTTTCTTTTGTATCCTGTGTGCCTGCTGAACAAAAACCGCTTTTCCGGGCTTTAATCGTTGTTTTGTCTGGCAGACTCAATCACAAGCATTTAACTACTTTATATATATGTCATCTCAAGAAGGACTGTTGAAACAGTACGGAATTGATGTAAAATCCTACCTGCATAATGCAGCGCCGGCTGTATTGTATGAGCAGGCCCTGAATAATGACCGTACAGCGGCTTTAGCAGATTCAGGCGCGCTCATCATCGCTTCCGGCAAAAAGACTGGCAGAAGTCCTAAAGACAAGCGCATCGTAGAGCATCAGGATTCAAAAGACAACATCTGGTGGGGCGACATCAACATTGCAGTTGATGAACACACGTTTATGGTAAATCGTGAGCGCGCTTCAGATTACCTGAACACCTGTCCCCAATTGTATATCCTCGACGGGTTTGCCGGCTGGGATCCTGAGCATCGGATTAAGGTGCGGATCATTTGCTCGCGTGCATACCATGCCTTGTTTATGCACAACATGCTCATTCGCCCGACTGCGGAGGAGTTGGCCTCGTTTGGTGAGCCTGATTACGTAATTTTCAACGCCGGCGCCTTCCCCGCCAACCGGCTCACGCACCACATGACCTCCAAAACCAGCATTGAGCTGAGTTTTGAGCGCCAGGAAATGATCATTCTCGGCACTGAGTATGCCGGTGAAATGAAAAAAGGCATCTTCACGGTCATGCACTACATCATGCCGAAAAAAGGCGTGCTGTCTATGCACTGCTCTGCCAACGAAGGTGACAACGGCGACGTCTCGCTGTTCTTCGGCCTCTCAGGTACCGGCAAAACAACCCTGTCTGCAGATAAACGGAGGGCACTCATTGGTGATGACGAGCACTGCTGGTCCGACAAAGGCGTGTTCAATATCGAAGGCGGCTGCTACGCCAAAGCCATCGATCTATCTGCCGAAAAAGAGCCAGAGATTTTTGGCGCGATCCGCTACGGTACGCTGCTCGAAAATGTAGTTTACGACGAGCAAACACACGCCGTAGATTACACGGATACTTCCCTCACGCAAAATACGCGGGCCTCCTACCCGATCGAGTACATCCCGAATGCCAAGCTGCCTTGCGTTGGTGGTCACCCGAAAAACATTATTTTCCTTACCTATGATGCGTTTGGTGTCTTGCCACCCGTAAGCCGGCTAACGCCTGCACAGGCAATGTACCATTTCATCAGCGGGTATACAGCAAAGGTTGCCGGCACAGAGATGGGTGTCAACGAACCCGAAGCTACCTTCTCTGCATGCTTTGGCGCCGCTTTCCTCGTTTGGCATCCAAGCAAATATGCTACGATGCTCGCAGAGAAAATGCAGCAGCACGGCGCTAATGCATGGCTCATCAATACCGGATATACCGGCGGCGGATATGGCACAGGGCATCGCATGAAGCTTTCGCACACGCGGGCCATCATCGACGCCATCCACGATGGCTCACTGGCCAATGCGCCAACTAGCAACGATCCCGTGTTTGATCTGGCTATCCCGAACGCATGTCCGAATGTACCGGACGACATCCTGGTGCCGCGCAACACGTGGGCTGACAAAGCCGCGTTTGACGAGGCAGCCAAAAAACTGGCCGGCTTGTTTGCGGATAACTTTGAACAGTTCAAAGATGGAAGCAGCGCTGAAATCCTGGAAGCCAGTACCAAACTGGAAGCTGCGATCAGGTAGATTACCCCTCAATTGTTGTTTACAAGAAAGCCCGGAGTGTTTACTCCGGGCTTTTTGTATTCAGGGTCATTTTGGATTCCGGCACCACAGCGAGACACACCCCGACCCTGACGCTGCGCGTCGGGCTCGACCCTCTCAAGAGGGTAATTTTAAATAAACGACGTGGTGTGTGAAGCAGAAGTAATGCTTAAACCGAACATTAGAAAACAAGCATTCCCCTCTCGAGAGGGGACAGCGTGACCCCGTCATGCAGGGGTGTGTTCGCTACCTATCAGCAAGCGCCTCCCTGAACCGATCCGGCGCGACGTAGCGCGTATGGAATTGCTGCCAGTCAGCAGCGTGCTGCTGGTACACAGGATCATCAAACAGCGTGCGCGGCTTTCTGTCGTACGACGGATCTGCATGGGTAGGCAATGGGAGTACCGTTTTGCCAAATGCCGTATTGTAATCACCATCTTTAACCCAGCCATCGCCAACCAGCACAAAGTCCCGCGTCCAGCCGGCCGGCGGATCAGGCAAAGCCTCGAACCGGAAACGCATTTCATCGCCGGCGTTCATGATCACGTAGCGATCGTCGGTCTGGGCCAATAAAGTATCAACAGCACCAAAGCGGGTGTAATAGCCAACAAGGTCCCGCCAGCGCGCTTGCGTGCCTTCCAGGACCTGATAATCAGGCGTTTCTGGAGACGAAGCATCTGCTGCGGTGACTTTCGAAAAACCGCGATACACCAGTTCAGCATCTATTTGCTCAACTTGCGTAATGTTTAGCTCGGCGTCCGAACGGTTCGCCCAACCGATGTGATCCCAGTACACTTCGAGGTTGGTGGATAACCGTATGCGAGGCTGTGCATCTCCATCAAACACACCGGCAAGGTCGATCAGGACAGTTTTGGTTTTGCCGGCGGGAAATCCGATGTCATCTCTGATCATACGCCAGGAGCCGTCCGCTTGCTGTACCTCAAGGATGAGGCCCTGCGGCTTGTCCTGGCCGCCCTGACTGATGGCTACGTTGATCGAGCTATCTGTGGGCCGCACCCAGCCAAAAGCCACAAGCACGGGCTCTTCAGCTGCTGTCACCGCTTCAGGCAACCCAATTTCGATATGATGCATCCGGGTAATGCCCTGATACATGCCGCGCCCGAAGAAATCCAGATACTGTCCGTCGCGGTTCGCAACGGTTGATGTTGCATCATCACCAAGATCGGTAATCACCTCTTCAACAGGCGCTATTGCTGAGGTATGATGTACTTTCATCTCTGGCGGTGGAAAGCCAAACCGCTCGTCGATGTAGATTTCTGTGTCTTCGGGATGATCGACCGCCAACAGGGACACATGGTCAAAGAAGTGGGTCTCCCAGAGCTCTGCAGTAATACGGACATCGTAGTACCCATCTTTCGGGACGAGCTCATCGCCGCGAATTTTCACCCAATCCTCTGTGGTTACGGTCCCGGCTGTTTCCTGCGCGTTGATGCGCAACCCAAGCGGCGAACGCCAGATGAAGTCGGTCACAAAGCGCATTTTCTCCCCATCATACGTAAATAACCAGGGGCACGAGCCTTTGAGTCGCTGGGGCGTGAAGATTGATTGATCTGCCGCCAGGTCAAACTCAGATTGAATATCGCCGTTCGGCCAGATCAACCGGGCAACATCTGTTTTTTCATGCGTGCCGAGGCCCATGTGTACGATAGGCGAGAGAATCGGCTGCTTCTGGTAGAGCAAGCCGGCGCGAATCTCTACTTCACCACCAATGGTAAAAGAGTTGATCCGCTGATCACCCAGTGCTTGCCCAGCCCGCGGGCGCAGTACCTGCCAGTGGTAATCCATGGTACCCGACGCTTGCCATTTTGCCGGCTCGCCATCAGCGTTGATCCCGGTCAAATCCAGGAGCCCATCTGCATTGAGGTCGGCCACGGATTGCACAATGCCGGGTACGCTGCCGGCGGGTTCATACGTGCCCGGCCCATTATTCAGCCACACCTGACTGGTTGCGCCGGCAAGTAGCACATCCACGCTCCCGTTGTTGTCGAAGTCGTGTACAAACAATCCATCGCTGTTCGTCTCGGACGCTTCATATGCGTCCCACTTCAACAGCGGTGTAACCACCCATCCCTCTCCCGGCAGGTTGGCCAGGCTGTACACTGATCCATCGCGCATGAGCACAACCAGTTCCATCAGCGCATCAGCATCCGTATCCGCTACAGCAAGCGCAATGGCTTCGCCAAAAATCGGCGGGATGATTTGTTGTGTATAGTCGCCCAAGCGGTCATTGGCATACAGGTAGACTTCGCCTGCTGCATCAAGAAGTGCAGCATCCGGGTCTCCATCACCATCAAAGTCGCCCCAGGCAAAATCTACTAGCTCTTGTACTTCAGGAAATATATTACGACGTTCGAAAGTCCCATCGCCATTATTGCGCAAGACCTCGGCGTCATTTTCTCCTGCCAAAACAAGGTCGAGATCGCCTTCCAGATCGATGTCGGCTACCCATGAGTTGGTATAGACACCTTCAATGAACATGTCATTACCTTCATCCAATAATACTGGACTAAATGCTCCCGTACTGTCTTGGGTGACAAACTTTACCCCCTTATCACCGACTAATGCCAGATCGATCAAAAAGTCATAGTTAAAATCAAGTAGCGAAACGCTGCTGATCTTAAACATGATGTCGCCAAATCCCTGTGTCTTACTTGCTCGCCAAGCTTCATTATAGTTGGTAATATTTGCACTTGCTTCCGAGTAATCAAGCATGTCAAAAGGGCCTTCACCATCAACAGATACGGCCTGACTAACCTGCGGGACGGGCTGTCTTGAACCATTCGGAGGCAACTCGCTATAGGCAAGCAGCATATCCGCCGGCGCTGGCTGTGAAGTCGGTGACGGCATCAGAATAAATCGATCAATCAGATCCCCTACTTCCTCTGTTGGCGTCTGCACTTGAAGCAAATCCTGGCGGAAGCTGTAGGTGCTCAGGAGCATGTTGCGCAAGAATCCCGCCTGCATGCGGGCGCCGGCAGCATCTGAGCCGGCAACGGCTTCCTGC
>JBCCIM010000079.1 GCA_039111535.1 Bacteroidota bacterium
GTGGAGCGCATCATCGCAGAGCGCCCACACACGTATTGCGTCCGCTACTTGGAATATGATGCCAGACATGATTGAGTTCGGTAAACTGGTTTAAGGATGAAAGTTAAAGGTTTAAGGTTAGTGGTCTTCAAAGCGCCAGCCAACCTTAAACCTTTAACTTTCATCCTTAAACCGACCTACAGGCCAAGCCATTTTGCGAGAATGTTGCGCTGAATTTCGTTGGTGCCTGAGTAGATTTTACCGCCGATAGAGTCGCGCAGAGAGCGTTCGACTTCGTAGTCGGTGGTGAATCCGTTGCCGCCAAAAATCTGCACCGTGTCCATTGCCGTTTGCACGAGGGCCTCGCTGACAAATACTTTTGTCATACAGGCGTCGATGGCTACGTCGCGTGCCTTGTCGAGCCGTGTTGCTGCGTTGTAAGAGAGCAACCGAGAGGCTTCGAGGCGGACCTGCATATCTACAATTTTATTAGATACGGCTTCGTAGGAGCTGATTTTTTGGCCAAAGGCTTCGCGTTCTTGCGCGTAGTTGATGGATTTCTCCATCAGGCGTTGCATGGTGCCACAGTGTTTGGCGCCAATAACGACGCGCTCCCATTCCATGGATTGGGTAAAGATGCTGGTGCCGGCACCTTCGCCGCCCAACAGGGCTTCTTCCGGGAGCCACATGTCTTCCAGCACAATTTCGCCAATGGGTGATGTACGCAGTCCCATTTTCTCGAATTTCTGTCCGGGCGAGAATCCTTCAGTCTCTTTATCTACCAGAAATACAGACGTGCCGCCATAGTATCCTTTCTCGGGATCCGTTACAGCATAGAGAATAGCCAGGTCAGCAACAGGGCCATTTGTACTCCAGATTTTTGTACCGTTGATGCGGTAACCATTGCCATCTTTGATCGCCCGAGATTTCATGTTGTAGGCATCTGACCCAGAGCCCGGTTCAGACATGGCATTCACGGCGATCAGTTTGCCGCTGCTCAAGAGGGGCAAATACTTTTGTTTTTGCTCTTCTGTACCGTGGTTAATGATTGGGATAACACAGGCAAGCAGATGGGCGCAAATCGAGAAAGAGAGGCCGCCGTCCTGGCATCCGTAGCCAAGGGCGTCGAGGGCAATAGCTGTAGAGAGGGCATCGAGGCCGGCGCCGCCGTACTCTTCCGGTACGGGCAGGCCCTGCAATCCCATTTCACCACATTTGAGCCAGAGGTCTTTGGGAAATTCCTGGGCTCTGTCCCGCTCAATAATATCTTTGTTCAGTTCTTGCTTTGCGAAGTTGATAATTTCATCGCGGAGCATTTGCTGATCTTCAGTCAGAGAGAAATTCATAGGTCGACTAGGGTAGAAATCTTGGAACACTAATTACTTACAGTGTTGAGGTGCAATCAAAAATGAGTCGTTCCATCGAAGGGGTAAATCGGATCTTTCATGTTTTTCTAACACATAAAAGCGTCAGGGCAAAAACCACACCGCTCTGTGAGGGCATTCTCTGGTCGATACGTTACTATTTGTTAGGCATTCGCGGCCCATGTGGTGTAATAAATATAAGGTTCGATTTTGTTGATGTCGTGACAACCGATACCTTGTTCAGCCTCACCCAATGCCTCTTTTTGAACTTATATGACCGACGTTTCCGTGTCTGAAAAACAGCGCTCAACCACTTTTCGCAATACCCTGTTTGGTGCCGGTGTTTTACTGGTTGCCTTGATCTTTGCAGGCCGGCAAAAGCCTGTCGATACGACGATCAAAGCGAAATCGTTTGGTGCTGAACTGGATGAATCGCTGCGTGCTTCGGAATCGCAATATGATGACATTATAGCCGGTACAGAAAAGAAAATTGTATGGGCAAGCGAGGCGCAAGAAAAGACACCGATTTCCATTGTATACATTCACGGTTTTTCTGCTACCCGTCAGGAGACTGCACCGCTTTCCGATACGCTTGCGGAGCGGTTTGGAGCCAACCTGTTCTATACCCGTCTCACCGGCCACGGTCGGCCGGGAGAAGCCATGGGAGAAGCTACAGTAAATGACTGGTTGAATGATGCCCATGAGGCCCTGGAAATTGGCCGCCAGATCGGTGAAAAGGTAATTGTAATTGGCACATCTACCGGCGGTACACTTGCTACATGGCTTGCTGCACAGGAAGATACTGATGGACTTGCGGGTGTTGTATTGATCTCGCCCAACTACTGGCTCCGCGCGCCAGGTGCTGGTTTAATGCTGATGCCGTGGGGGAAACAGATTTTACACGCTATCCAGGGCACAACTTACGAATGGGAGCCGCAGAATACGGATCATGGGAAGTACTGGACAAATTCGTACCCCAGTAGCTCCCTTCATGAGATGATGCGTTTGCTCGATTATGTAAACAATATGGAGCTTGAGCAAATTTCGGTGCCGGCGCTTTTTGTTTATTCCCCGAATGATCAGGTTGTTAATCCAATTGAAATAGAAGCTACGTTTGCGCGGTTTGGCTCGGAAAATAAAAAGTTGGAAGCTATCGAAGAAGTAGAAGACCGTAGTAACCACGTACTCGCTGGTCGGATTTTGTCGCCTGCATCAACGCTGCCGATAGCATCAACCATTTCGGCCTTTGTTGCAGAATTGTAGGTTTGGTGCAAC
Organism: Bacteroidota bacterium; assembly: GCA_039111535.1. NCBI lineage: Bacteria > Pseudomonadati > Bacteroidota > Bacteroidota bacterium. The sequence goes on from JBCCIM010000079.1 coordinate 2,619, forward strand.
GTACAACCGCGTACGGACTGAGCGTTTATTGAAATAACAAAAGCCGGCTTCTGCGCAAGAAGCCGGCTTTTGTTTGAAGTTCAGGGTACAACCGGGGCTATTGCTCGGTTACTTCGTCTGCTGCAAGCGAACCAATGTACTCCCAGTCTTCCTGGGCTTCCATGGCTACAGTTACATAAACCGTGCTGTCGTCAACTTTTACATCTGCCATGCCACGGCTTTCGAGTTGCGCGACAATCTGCGAGTGATCCAGGCGGTACATGCCACCAGTTGAGTGGTCTATGATCAACCCAATTGGGCCGCCCAACAGGATGTTACCAATCGCCCATTTAGACCATTTGCGGTCTACGATAATCTGAAAGTTTTCGTAGCCCGCGAGGCTGACACTGATTGTGTGGTTGTTTCTGCGTGGCAATTCAACCGTAACCGGGGTGATCCCGTATTCCGTTCCGTTGACCGTCACCTCTGCACCAACCGGGTTGCTGGAGATGTCGAGGTTTTGCATGCCGCCGTGTTTGAGGGTACCACAACCAGATATCAAAATGGCCATGCAAACGCACAGCGATGAAATAAGCTTTTTCATACGTTCTTTCCTAGAGTTGGAGAGGAATAAATGAGGCGTCCAGGTCTTGTTTGAGTGTCTGGAAAACCTATCCCTTGTCCGGTACGGGGGGAGCCTGTCGTGTGAGGGGAGACAGACCAGTTCAAGGGGTATCGGCAGATTTGCCTTTTACTGAAGAGGAGGATGTGACGTTAACAAAAAAAGCTTCGCCGGGGTCCCCCGACGAAGCTCTTTTTATAGAAAAAATATATGTAAACCGCTAATTGGTTTATTTGCCAGCAAGTGTCCGAAAAAAGACGGGACGTCTGGCTTTGGGTAACGTGATTTTTACCATTGGTATACCTTAGCGAGTTATTGTTTAAAGAACAGCAGAAAGCCGGTTTACGGACCTGCAGACTGCAATTACGCCCCTTGGTACGATTCGTCGGCATAAAGTTTCAGGTGGGAAGCCCTTCCATTTTTATGAATAAATTTTGGAAGTGCTTTCTTTGTCATCCCTTCAAAAAAGTCATTGTTTTACGATGCATAAATGGAAAAAAAGCCGGCTGAGCAAGAAGATAAACAGGCACCCCAGTACCTCCTGACTTCCTTATAGCTATGAGCAAAACATATTTTTATATCGATGAGCGGCAGCATGTTCGAGATGCCCGCGGGAAACGGATACGGCCTGACAAGCAGGGCCGGTACTGGATTCGTGTACCCAGGCGTGAAGAACCGTCGGAAGAAGAGCTCATGTTTTACTGGTGGCGGTTTGTTGTGTTGTTGTTTTACCCGGTATTCTGGGTGCGTGATGTGATGCTGGCTGTTTTTGGGAAAGCGAGTTATTTTGAGCGTCGCATAGAAACGCTACAATCATTTCAGGGCTACTTGCAGAAACACGAAGACACGCTCAATTCTGATACTTTGAATCCATAGCACTACTCCTGAGAGAGTAATCTGCTGAAAACGTCCGTTTTTCACTGCGGGAAATGCAATTCTTTTGCGCAAGTGATGATGTCTGAACGCAAATCGGAGCACACCTGCGAATTTGACACATCAAACGTAAGAGAATATGAACACGAAGATTTCAAACAGATTATTATTTGTTAGCCTGTTGCTGTGTAGCCTTGTAGCTGTTAATGCCCAGGCACAGGAAATAGAATGGGCTGTAGCAGCGCAGAGCATGAATGAGGAGCTTGCAACGGCTGTAAGCGCTGATGCAAACTATATCTATCACGCCGGCGACCTGGATGGCCGGGTGATTTTTGGCGATGGCGACCGTAATGAAACGCTTGTTGCCGGACAAAATTATGTAGCCCGGTATACCCATAGTGGAGCAGTTGATTGGGTAGCTGGCATTCTTTCTGATAGCTTCCCGCTACGCATCACCAGTATGGACAGTGACCCTGCTGGGAATGTGTATATCGCGGGCGAAGTGGAGAATGGCAGTGTTCACACCTTTGGTTCCGGCGAGCCGAACGAAGCAACGCTGGATTCTGGCTTTAATGCTACCGATGCCTTCATTGCAAAATTTAGTAACACGGGGGCATTTGAGTGGGTTCGGTCAGGGGGGATCAATGAGCAGAATGGCGCCCGCGATATCGTCGTGGACAAATATGGTGGCAGCCATACGATTGGCTACTACCGCACAAACATCATCTTTGGTGCTGAGGGCATGACGCCGGCTGTTGAGCTGCTTAGCGAAGGCGGAGAACTGGACAACGACCTCTTTATCGTGAAATTCGATACCCATGGTGACCTGGTTTGGGCGCGCACAGCGGGTAGTGCCATTGGTTCGGATACGGGATTATCCATTGATCTCGATCACAAAAATAACATCTATGCTGCCGGCCACATCTACCGCGGCGGTGTGTTTGGCAAAGGAACCAAGGCTGAAAAGGTGGTTGCCACACAAGGGCAAAGCGATGGGTTTCTTGCACGGTTTACGCCGACTGGAAGACCGATCTGGGTTGTGACAATGGGCGGGGCTTCTTTTGACCAGGCCAGTGATCTGGTTAATAAAAAAGGCAAAACCGTGGTTGTTGGCACCTTTAATGAGACGGCTACTTTTGGTTCAACCGACGGTGCAACGCAGCAATTGGTCGAAGCAAGCTTCCGTAATGTGTTTGTTGCGCGATACAACCGGGCAGGTGAACTTGCCTGGGTGAATCCTATCTATCAGGACAATGATTTTGATGGTTCCAGGGATGTAGGGTATGGAGAAGGGAGCCAGAGCTGTGTGATGGGTAACCATTTTGATGCTGCCACGTTCGGAGCCGGCGAAGCCAACGAAGTTACGCTAAACTCACCCGGTGATGCAGATATGTACTTTGCCTGCTACTCGGGCAACGGCGTATTCCAGTGGGTAGAGCCTGATCCTGCATCGCTTAAGGCAGGCACCATGACGAGTGATGGTGAGATCATTGTTGCTGGCGGTTATCAGAATAACACCTTTTTTGGTCCGCTTGACCCCAATGATGAGTTGCTGCTTAACGCAGGGGCACGCGATATTTTTCTTGCGAAGTACCTGAGTTTACCCCCTGAATTTGGTTTTACAACCGAAGCTAAAATCCAGACGGACGAACTTAAAGTTGAGGCACAGACTTCATCATTCACCCTGTTTGGTAACTATCCCAACCCGTTTAATCCGCAGACAACAATTCGCTTTGGATTGAACAGTACAGCGCAAGTGAATCTGCAGGTATACGACATGACGGGCCGGCTGGTATCTACGTTGGTAAGTGGTACGCTTGACGCTGGCAACCATGAAGTGACTTTCGAGGCTGCTGACTTGCCTAGCGGCATGTACGTTTATCGCCTGGCAACACCTGATGCACAGGTCACGCGGTTGATGTCTTTGCTGAAGTGATGTGCCAAAATTGATGCCTGAAACAGGCTCGGAACATACCTATCAGAAAACCCGTCGGGTCTCCAAGACCCAACGGGTTTTTAGTATAGACGTATTGCGGATATGAAAAATACCCTCTAACACAACTGTTAAGCCGGCGCCCTAAAACGGTATTAGCTCAAACGTGTTAAGGATATGCTGATGCAGCGCAGACTGTGAATCGATAGCGGCTGCGGTGCTTTCAATTTTAACCTCAAAGCATCGCGCCTGGTGGACAAATGCAAAGACATGCCCGATAGTCGTTAGTTCAGCCTGGAACGATTGATACTGGTAAGATTGACCGTGTGCTCGCGACAACCCAGCAGGCATGTCAACAGGAGCCAGTTTATGTTGCAAGATGAGGCGCGCATCCTCTTTTACCAGCGGTTTTGTCTGGAAAAGATTGAGGCGGTGCTGCCGGCAAAGCCATTGCTTGTAGAGCGTATTGGCCCGGTTTACAAAAATGGTAAGATTATGCATCGTATAGGCCTCAGCAGCAGGGAGCCGCATGGAGTCTACCTGGATACTTGAAAACCTGCCTACTGCATTCCAAATCGCATCTTTGTCTGGCTTGTCGTACACCCACCCAAACTGCTTAATAAACGCTGCCTTGGTCGTCGTTTGAAGCCCATCGTGTTGCCAGGTATCTGGTACACTAAAACCGAGGCCTATGGCCGCATAATCACTTGCCAGGGGTTGGCCGGCAGCCGGGATTGGCGCGGCGAAAAGGCACCCTGCAAATACGATCCAGGATAGCCGGCAAAAGTATGTTAATAAATGGGCGTGCATGTCAGGTTTTAGGACAGCTTTTCGACTGTGGAGATGACACCTCTTTAACCATCTAATCTCTATCAAGTCATGAAAAAGTCAGAACTGGAAATCGGAAGGTCGCAATTCCGACAGCTACTGTTAACAAATCCTAACTATTTTGGTACCAACGCGGAATGTGGGCTGAAACTTGTTCAAGCTATTCAGCAAAATACCAAGTATGAAGAAATCGGTTGCGTTGGATATGATCCTAAATTTGATCGGCTCGAAGCGGTTGTATATATCAACCAGCCGTTTGGGTATGGCGGCGATATCTGCTCAGCCGGCACGCCGGAGTACGTTCGTTTTTACCTGTCGTTTGACAATGGTGGGTCCTGGGAAGATCAGGGCCTTGTAAGTTTCAGGGCATACAACATCCCCGAAGGCACCGTGGGCACAGAGCGTCTGGAATATGCCGTATCGTTGCCCATCGATGGTATGCGCCGATTCTGTGCGTTTACCGGCGTGGTATTATGTCGGGCGATTCTTTCCTGGAATAACGCGCCGGCACCCGATACACCAGACTTTATACCCGTTTGGGGCGGCGTTCACGATACACATCTTCTCACCGAGCCATACAAGCTGATTACAGTCCCCGGCCTGTTTGAGGCTGCACAAATAGACATCCCCGATGTCATCCTGACACAGGTAGATGCGGCGCAGCAAATCAAACTGAAAGAGCCTGTTGCATTATCCGTTTCGGAACTGGCAGCAAAATACGCCAAACTGAAAGTCCAGCCCGCACGTTTTGCGTTCCAGGAGGCGCAAAAGTTGCTCAATATATCAAGCGATTTACCCATTGACCTTGCGCTAGCCAACAGTCCACTGGGCTCGCTTGATATTGATATCTCCGACATCATTTTGCCGCCGCCAGATGTAGATGGCAACACAACCTACGAAGAACTGGAATGTGTAGGCTTGTATCCGAATGAAGACCTGCTGGTTGGTACATTTCGCGTCAAGCGTTCAGCCGGCTACAGTGGCGGGCCTTGCACGGCCGGCAGTACCGAGTACGTCACATTCTGGGGCGATTTCAATAACAATGGGATTTATGAGAAATACCTCGGCACGGCTTCTGTTAAAGTTTACGATTATGACAACATTCCGGAAGAGGGCCTCGAATACGCCGTAACCTTACCTGTTGATTTGTCCATGTACAGGCAACCATGTGAAGACGGCCCGCGGTTGGCCGGCATTCGCGCAATTCTCTCATGGAATCAACCACCCGATCCAACCAATCCCAATTATGTACCGGTATGGGGGAATCGCGAAGAAACAACCGTTCACATTGCACCCGGACCAGACATCAATGCCCCAGGAGCCTATATCTCCATTATGGGTGGCATTCCGGTAGGCATGATCAATGATGTGTCGGGAGAGACAACAGCCGATGCTTTGTTTGCGCTCAACGGATTAGCAGCAGACAACCTGGGCCGGCCCTGTCCATTTGGTGGGCGCGTTGTGTTACAGGGGCCCCAATTCCAAAACTACAAGTACCGGGTCAGTGTGCGAGAAATAGGTACGGCTGCCTGGACGCCGGTTACCAACCGTTTTCTGATTACAAACCTGAATGGGATTGCGTCGTGGCATGAAGCTGATATTGCAGGGATGTTTACCTTCCCGGGACACCAGCAAAATATCACCAGTACACTTGCCTGGTGGAATTCATCTGGCGACGAGCGCTTTGAAGTGCGCCTCGAGGTCTTCGATCCGACAGGTACGGTGTTACAAGGTGTGGATGTACATGTGATTCAGCTTGATAATACCGGGCCATCAGCAGAAATCGACATCACAAGTGGTGCCGGCAACTGTGGTAAATTCCAAATTGGCGACACCATTTCTGGTATCTTCAAAGCCAGAGATGAGAACTTTGGAGGATATAGCATTACGGTGCTGCCAACAGACGTAGGGGCAAATGCTGTGTCTCCTGCGAATGGGACTGTACAAACCTCAATTGCTGGCAATAGCTGGTCGCTCGACACGACCGACATGATAGCCTGTGGCTACGTGGTACGACTTGTTTCGCGTGATCGGGCCATTGTGAATAGCATCCGGTCCAATCACAGAAATCCCGACGAAGCCGGTTTTTGCCTGGATGATTAGACAAAATCTGTGCAATGAAAAAAGCCGGGGCAACAAAGGAATTGCCCCGGCTTTTTTATGCTTGTGCTATGGGATGCATCAAGATTTTAAAGGCGATCTTGCACCATAAATTTTTGCAATGGCTGCTGTGCCAGTCGAAACGTGTAATTTCTGGTAGATTTTATTCAGGTGGGAATCTACCGTGTTCGGACTAATATAGAGGGTTTTCGCGATGTCTTTTCGCGACTGTCCTTTTGCCATTAATTCGACAATTTCCATTTCACGCTTGGATAACGCCTGTTCACTGGATACGTCAACGCCCTGGAAGAGTACGCGCATCTTTGATGCTATAGCCGGCGGCAAAATCATGCCTCCCCGACTGGCCATAGTGATTGCGTCAGTGATGTCTTTTACACTGGAAGACTTGTGTAAATAGCCAGAAGCACCTTGCTGGAGCGCATTGAAAATGTAGTCTGCTGCATCATAATCAGTAAGCATCAGGACGGCAACCCCCGTAAATTTTGCCTTTATTTTAGCAAGGCCCTCGATGCCTGTCATGTGCGTTCTTTTTTCACTACGCTTGAAGTTAATATCAAGGAGTAGCACATCCGGATAAGAATCGACACTAAAGGTGACATTTTTCCTCAACAGGGCTTCGCAATGTGGATAACTACCGGTTAAGCTCAGGTTCGTCGTGGTTTTGATAAGAAGTTCAATGCTGTTTCTGTAACTATCGTTGTCTTCAACAATACAGACGTTCAGAACTTCCCCGATTTGAACAGCTTCTTCAGGTGATTCCATCGATTTAACAGGGTTGGAGGTAGGTGCTGTTGCGGTGTAAACCATGGTTGTTTGCGTCTATTAATGAAGTTGATGTACGGGCTTTTAGCCGGTAGCAAACTGTGGTTGGTAGGCAACTCGAAAGGCATATGTTTGAGCACCTCACATAAAGTACAAAGTTATGCTACGCATTGTTATGGCTGAAACCGTCCATATTTACAGTGAGCCGCACGATAGTGCCCCTTGGCTGTTTTTTCGTGATTTCTAATTTGCCGTCAATTGACTTCGCTCGCTGTTCCATATTGTCAAGCCCATGGCCTCGATCCACAAGTTCAGGGACAAATCCGATGCCATCATCTATGACAGAAAATATGTAGGTGTTTTGTTGCTGTTTGCAGGATACCTGGATCTTGTCAGAGTGGGCGTGTCTGACTGCGTTGTGCATCGCTTCTTTAATGGTAAAAAAGATATGCCGGCGCACCTCCATGGACAACACGACATCTGATGTGGTTTCTGGAAAGTCCAGTTCCAGTTTGTCATATGGGATCGTGTCGTGTGCTACTTGCCGGATACGGTCTAACAAGTGATGCAACGTGTCGTTCTTGGTGTCGATAATCCAACTCATCTCTCGGCGCAGTGCTGAAATCCGGTTTAGCTTGCCAATAAAATTTTGTAGCTGCGATTTGATGGAGGAAGGGACTTCTTTTTGGTTAGCAAGTAAGTCCATTTCGATACCAAGGCTCCCTAGGCTGCCTCCTACGCCATCGTGGAAATCTGCAGCGAGGTCATTACGCAGTTTTTCGAGTTTCAGGGCAGCAGCGTGGGAACGCTTCGCAAGTTCAAGTACATAATTGAGGCGTATTCGAAAGCCCGTGTAGATTAGTGTACCGATAAGGAAGGTCAGTAGGAATCCAAACCAGGTTGTGCGCCAGTATGGAGGGGCAATAGTCAAGGCTTTTGAATATATATGTTTACCTTCTCTTCCAAAACTGTTTTTTGCTTTAACTTCAAGCACATAGTCATTAGGAGGGAGATCAGTGAAAGATATGACGGGCCCTTCAACGGGGACCCAGGTTGTGTCAGAACCCAGCAGTCGGTAAGAAATTTCGTTTTTCTCACTATTCACATATGAAAGCGCAGCAACCCGGAAACTGAGGGTGTTTTCGTCATAATCCAGTGCAAGATCTTGTTCCAGTGGCTGCGGCTTGTTGTTTAGCTCAAATGCCGTTACAACAACACGATGATCATTGGGCACATCGAGCGTGATGTTTTCGGGTACGAAGGTGAGCAAGCCGGCCTCGGTACCAAAATAAAACCTGCCTGATGCGCCAATGTGACAGGCGTTTGGAAAAAATATGTGATTGGGCAACCCATTTTGTTGGTATAGCTTTATAAACTGATTGCTAGGTTCGTCAAACACAGTTAATCCATTTCGCGTAGCAATCCAGGTCCGGTGTTGGGGGTCTGTCAAGGCACAAAAAACCTGTGGGTTGGATAGCTGGTCCCGGTAGGTTTTGAATTCTTCGGTATCAGGATTAAACCTGTGTAATCCGTTTGTGGTGGAAATCCAGAGGGCTCCGTGATTATCTGGAGAGATATGAGCGACTGAGTTTTCGTCTAACTGCGCTGTCTGGTCCGGGTCAAAGAAGTAAGATGTATACGTATCATTACTGGAGTCAAACTTTATCAGGCCAGCGTCCAGTGTACCTAACCATAAGAAGCCGTCTGGAGCTTCATAGATGGGCCAGATGGAAGGGCTAGGCAGTTTTTCATTATCCAAGTTATACTTCGCAAAGCGTTTGCGTCGAAAATCAACAAGCTTGTTCATGCCATTGTTATGGGTGCTGACCCATAATGAGTCTTGCTTGTCAATATGTAAGTTATAAACCCACTCGCTCCCGATGCCAAGACTATCAGAAGCATTGTACGGGATAGAGACCACCTCTTCATTCAAGCTCGGGTTGTACAATGTTATCCCCTTACCCGGTAAAGACAACCAGACATTTTTTTTATCTCGGATGATGGATCGGATACCTGGCTTGTACAGTTGCTGTGCTGTGGATGGTGAGGTTTGTGTTGCGGGTTTGCGTTGCGCGCTGAACAGGCCAACCTCTGTACCGCCGAGTAAAAGACTGGTGTCTGTATATTCTAAAATGGCGCTAACAGAAGGCTGAGGGATAAAAGATGTGTTTGCATAGAACGGGATAGTTTCAAACCCCGGGTTGTTACACGATTTGCTGATACCACCCCAGGTTGCCACCCACAGTTGTTTTTCTTTGTCTTCCATGAGTGCTGAAACCCGTCGGTCTACAATCGAAAACGAATTGCCAGGTTCGTGGTCATAACACTGGAGCGTCTCACTATCTTTGGGTAATTTGCACAGGCCCTGGTCAAAGAAAGCAATCCAAAGGTTTTGAACACTGTCCAGGTATAAGTCTAATACGTTCGTTCGAGTATCCGTTGGAAATGGTACGTTGATTTCATGGCTTGTGGTGTCTAATTGCACAACTCCGCCCTGGTTTGTACCTATCCACAGTTTGTTGGATTGTAGTAAAAGAGACTGAATAATTGAATATTGACCACCTTGGCTTGTACGGCTTTGCTTCTCTAAAAACCTGAGTGCTTGACCTGACCTAGTGTCCAAAAAATTGAGTCCATTGTTGGTGCCTATCCACACCTTGTCTGGTGATACTGGCAGAATCGAAGAGATGGTGTTTGAGCTTATAGCATGCACATTTGTGCTGTCAGACTTATAGTTTTGTACTTCATTCGTTATGAAATTGAAAGCGCAAAGTCCATCTCTTCTTGTGCCTATCCAAAGCGATTGCTCGTCTTTGGGGGGGCAAGGGCGTTCATATTAGGTGAACATGCCTGGCTAGATGAATTGGTGTTGGTGAAGTATTGTTTGAATTTTTTTGTGTCAGGATCATATCTATTAAGCCCATTCTTGGTAGCTACCCAAACATAACCCGCGTGTTCGGTGATGCCATGTGTACTTATCCAGATATTAGATATGGATGTTTTATCATTGGGGTCGTGTTTCAGGTCGTAGAGGTCTTTGCCATCGTAAAGCAGAAGGTTTGTTGTAGTGCCAATCCAGATAAACCCTTGTGAGTCTTGAAATAGTGTGCGAATAGAAGCAGAGGGTAGGTCTTCATTATTGATGGGCTGATCAAATTGATCAACTGGCATCAATTGTGCGCTGGCGATTTGCGTAAAAAAGACCGCGGCCACAGACACTAAAAATACGAATTGTACGTAACGCATTGATATAGTGAAACTTGGGGAGGGATGACTAACCTGGCCTGCAAGATAGCATGAATGATAAGCAGTTTTTTATACAACTGTTTTGGGCTGAACCAGACACTTTAAATACAACAAATAGACAAAAACGGGATCACGTCCCAACGATATTCTTGCTTCGGTTTAAAAAAGGCTTGGCTTTAGAAATTGACCAGGGTCAATCGAACTGCAGGTGTCTATTTGTGAAATGGGAAGAAGCGATTAGAGAAATAGTATTGCAGCAATACTTTAGTATAGCAACATAGACGGATTAAACGTGGATAATTTTTTGCAAGAAGAGGATTTATTTCTCGATCGGAATATGAAACAAATCTTTCTCACGTAATCGTTCCGTTTGTAGATTTAACCGTACGGGGACATCATATAGCCGGCCGCTGCGTGTACGTGGAAACCATGGACGCATACCAGGCGCAAAAACACGCATGACACAGAAATTGATCTCGGGGCGGGATACATTTTGCATATAAGGTGTGATGCCCTGTTGCTGAAGTGCACAGACCAGGTCATAAATGGTACGTACGCCAGGTTCTGATGGATAATCGTGAGCGGTGCGGGTTTTCTTTGTAGGGGATGGACGGAAATGTTGTGACGAATCTACGTAAATTGCCGGCGCAGGTTTTAATGTATGCTCCGCTTTCGGCGTATTGCCCCTTTCTTTTTCAACGCGCATGACATTTGGCAGCATTTGGCAGCATTCCATAATGGCTTTTTTTAACGCCTTTGTTGCAACGGGATGCGTGCCAAAGCCCTTTATGATACGGCCTGTGGATCGGTCACAAGAAATGACAACCATCACAGTCACACCTGCGATATCCATAGAGATATCCATCGCCCATACGTCTCTGCCAAGATCGTTGTGCACGTTTAGCAAGGTTAGCAGGTAATCATCCTCAAAAGAAGCGATGTCTACTTCGGGACACAACAGGCGGTTGGCGTTCCAAATTGCGCCAGCATCGGTTTCGATCAGCTCCAGGAGCGCCTGCCATACACAGAACTCTCGATCCGGGCCGGCTGCCACACCTCTACTATCAGCAAGCGCGTAATGGTGCCCGTTGTCGTTATATCCAAAGAAACAAGACGATTTTAGGGCATATTTCCAGATTTTATTTACCAGGTCAAATACCGGACACCAGAGCACTTCTTCATCATCTGGTAAACGCTCTGGTACATAACCTCCACCTGTTTGCTCTTGCTCATTAATCGTCAACCTGTTCTCATACTGGCGTTCCGAAATACAATGCAGCTCAGCAGGACTGATAGCCTGTTTACCGAGACTCCTGATACTTGCTCGAATGGCAACTTCATTCCCCTGATTTACGCAGGACCATCTTTCAAAAGCCTCACAAAGCGCCAGCTTCTTCGCCATGTCGGGAGTTTCTGCTATTGCAGAACTGGATGTTGCTGAGTGACTGAGTAAGTCGCGATAAGAATTAATCGTATTCGATAAGGGATGTTTGGCGATATAAATGGAAAAGGCATCTTTTGCATAGGGCGTATCCAGTGGACGCACCCATTCCACAATGCCTGTATGGGGATTGACAAAAGGGGACAGGTTCTGATAAGCAGTATCCAGAGACTGCTGCTTCTTGAAGATAGCTTGCATTGTATTGCTTTGTGATACGTTGGGAGCTTAGGAAGTCATGCGTTTGTGCGTGTTCAGTGTTGGCTCTTCTAATGTGTCTACTGTACGGCTTTGCGGCGGGGCGCATACCGGACAATGGGCAGATCGTGGTATGATGTCGGAAGAAAGCTGCATCGTCGCTAAATCGAGTGTGTTGACCTTACTGGCTAACTGATTCTCGTCTGATGTTCGAAAAAAACACTCAACTGCGTAAGCAAACCATGCATCCGCAAGTTGTAGCGAGGATTCCGTGAACATAGCCGGCTCGGTAATCGGCGGTACATCTGGAAGATGCCTGTACAAAAAAGTTGCTGGCCCATCGAGCACGCGCCGGCGGCGTTCAAAACAAGACCAGCACGTTGAACGCGGTGAGAAGAAGATGTGGGCAACGCTTGTACCAGTAGCTTTATAAACAGCTACGTGTTTGTCCAGGCTACGCGCATGTTCAGTAATCTTTGCAAGACGCGGGTCTGTTAGCGTATCCACAGTAATAAGCCACAGGCCAGCCTCTTTTTTTGTCGTGAACATATAGCCGTAGCGCTTCATCAATGTGGACAGATTAGATGGCTTGACGTTGCCAAGCTTGATCGTCGATAGCAGGGGCATGTAGCGTGTTTTTTCTGCATCTTTCCCTTTGCTGGTATACCAAAATCTATACGCCGGTGTATACTGTTCCATTTGAATGCGCTTCTGAGAAGTTGAAATAGCACAGGATGTTTTCCTTGAAAAGATTGGCAATGATCAATTGCTGCTTTTCTGGTAAACCAAACAATTCGTCTACTGAAATCCACGGACTGTGAGGACGGTCTAAAAGGGTGAAAATTGCCAATTCATTGGCACCAGATAGTAGCAAGGACCTTGTGGCGTTATATAACACAACGAGGCGTTCTTTTTCGAGCAGGTAAATTGCGAATTGAGGCGATACGCGGAGGTATTGATGAGGGAGCATTGCAAGCAGGGTTAAATTCCAGGCCCTGGGGTTATCGTCAGGGCCTGGATTGTGTTAGCGAAAATAGATCAAACCTATGCGGTATGACCTGGTGCATCAGTGAGACAAGGTTCACATTGATTTGTGAGGGCAAGGTGTTCAACCTTGGTGTCAACGCCACTGGCGACAATCACATTGGCTTCCACAGCGCTTGAAGATGCGGCGAGCTGCTGCAGGTGCGCGATCATGTCGTTCTGGTTTGTATTGTTTTCAAGTACGTTGTTCATGATTACTATTGTTTTGATTGAAAAAAGTGTGACTTACTGTTCTATAGAGCAGTTGGGCATCGAACTGTGCAATCAACTCTGATTTATTTTGAGATTACGCAGCAGGCCTCCGTTTGCCTAAGCGAAACAGGATGCATCGGAGGGACAATACCCTGTTGTTTTTGCCAAAATCACGTGATTACACCACACCCTGCGAGAGAGGTCAAGCAAGGCTTGTCTAATGGACTACATCCCCAAACTTCACACTTTTCCATAAAGAGCCTGGCTTTATGATGGCTTAGAGCTGTGACTTAGCATTTTGGCAATGCAGGAGATGAGGCTTGGTTTTAGGTGTTGTACGTTGCGTTGCTCTACCCTTACTTTGGAGCATCTGTTACTAGCCACTCTTTCTTATGCTGTGTTATAAAAGCTTTTCTCCCTTTACCATTGTCTTGATCACAATCAGCATTCTTGTAGCTGTGCAGGGGTGCAAAAACATCGGCCTCAACTCAGCCAAAGAAGTAACCTCCTTTGCTGACTCCTTATTAGCGGAGACGGATACCCTCAAGCTCGTCGGGGCAAACCTGACCGAAGGGGCACTGAGTAGCCTCACCGACCCCGCCGGCCAGGCAAAACTCGACAGTACTGCAAAAAAGCTTGCAGCAGCCATTGGGCATGGCGTGTCGCCAACGATTTTGGCTTTGCTCGATTCGCTGGATGCACAGGCTTTGAACGCTGTTGATTCGCTTGCATCAGCCCTGCGGCGTGAGCTGCAAAGCGACGAAACAATTGGTGCTGTAACCGAAATTGAAGACGCCGTACTCGCCCGCCTTGAGGCTTCCGTTGCCCGCATTAAAAACGATTTGCTGAGCGAACAAACAGGCCGGCAACTTGGTGAGGTCATCACAACGGCATTAAATCAACAAACCTTTGAACAACTTCAGGCAGCACGCGACAGTGTATTCAATGCGGCTTTTCAGCAATACGTCGTAGGTATCGTCGCGGAAGCAGGCGATACCCTTGCGGTCAAACTGGACGACGTGCTGCGTGAAGGAAAAGAGGTGGGTACCGAAATACTCGTGCTGGGTGGCTTGTTTATCGCCGGCCTGATGGTGCTGTGCTGGATTCTGTTTCGCCGGGGCAGGGAGTTGGAGGCTCGAAAACAAGAACTCGAAACTTTACAAACCAAACAAGACCACCTTGGCCGGCTGATAAACTACCAGATCCACACCATGCCGGCCCAGCAAAGCTACGACGATCTGGTAGCCCGTATTCAATCTGAAGCCCAGCGCGAAGGCCTTGAGCCTCTGCTGCAATCGCAATTGCGAGAACAGGGTATCCTGGGGACGCAAGCCTGGCGCGCAGGGCAATAATTGCGGTACAGGGCTGGCTATTGTCCTTCCCAGCGCGTAGCATGGGGCGACTGCCCGCTGTCTGATCATTTGTCTCCCATCCCATGCTATATCGACTTTGTCTGGCGCTGCTGGGCTTTGCCCTTATAACTGGCTGCACCTCCGACGCACCAACTGAAACGCCTGCTTCAGAAAACAGTACGCCGCTTTTTTCACAGCGAAACGCAGCCGCTGACGGGATCGATTTTGTCAATACACTTTCAGAACACCCGTCACCCAACCGTAACCTGCTGCTTTTTGAGTACTTTTCCAATGGCGGAGGCATCGCTGTGGGAGATCTGAATGGAGATCAACAGGAGGATCTCTACTTCAGCGGCAACATGTCTTATAACAAGCTCTACCTCAATAGAGGCAACTGGCGATTTGAAGACGTGACAACCTCTGCCGGCGTAGGCGGCCGCAAAAATACCTGGAAAACTGGCGTAACCATTGCTGATGTCAATGGCGACGGTCGGCTTGATATTTACGCCAGCTATTCTGGCGACCTGCCCCTGGATCGCAGGGTAGATCAACTCCTGATCAATATGGGCAACGATGCCCAGGGAATCCCACAGTTCGAGGACCAGACCGTAGCCTACGGCCTTGCAAACCCCCATTCGAGCAATCAAGGGTACTTTTTTGATTACGACCGGGATGGCGACCTTGATCTGTTTCTACTTACCCACAACGTGAAAAATGTCCGTCGGCTGGACAGCGAAGATGCGCGCCGGGAAATGCAGCGCGACAACCCTGTTACTGGTGTCAGGCTCTATGCGCAAAATAATGGGCGGTTTACCGATGTTACCCGCGCTGCCGGCCTCTCGAGCTCTTCGCTTACCTATGGACTTGGTGCTGGCATCAGTGACATCAACCAGGATGGCTGGCCCGACTTCTACGTAGGCAATGATTACAACGCGCCGGATTTCCTGTACATCAACAGGGGTGACGGGACGTTTGAAGATGAGTTGGCAACCCGCATCCGGCACACTTCCCACGCATCTATGGGGATCGACATAGCCGATATCAACAATGATGGATTGGTGGAAGTGTTTGTGCTGGATATGCTGGCAGAAGAAAACCGCCGGCAAAAGACGCAATTTATGCCAAACGACCGCCGGCTCTTTAACCTGATGGTAGAATCTGGATTTCATCACCAGTACCTGCGCAATACCCTCCAGCTAAATAATGGCGATGGCACATTTAGCGAAGTAGGAATGCTGGCCGGCGTAGCGCAAACAGACTGGAGTTGGACGCCTTTGCTGGCAGACTTTGATAGTGATGGCAAAAAAGATCTCTTTGTCACCAACGGGTACCTCTACGATACCCTCGACCAGGATTTCCTTGCCTTTAAGAATTCTTACATCGCCAGTAAACAGCAAAACCTGACGCCAAATGATATTGGCTACCTGATGGGCGTTGTGCCGACTTCTCCGATGTACAATTATGCGTTTCGGAATAAGGATGGATTGCAATTCGAAAATGTGTCAGCAGATTGGGGCCTGCGCGTTCCCCAGCGTAGCGCCGGCGCCGTCTATGCTGATCTCGATAACGATGGTGACCTGGACCTGGTGTTGAACAACATCAACGAGCCGGCGGCTGTTTTTGAAAACCATGCCGTTGACCAGCGCCAGCAAAACTATTTGAAGATTGAATTACAAGGCACGGCAGGCAATACGGAAGGCCTCGGATCACGCGTTTCACTGTTTGTAGATGGGGAAGAACAACACGTAGAACAAATGCCCAGTCGCGGATACCTGTCCAGCGTAACGCGTCACCTGCACTTCGGCCTTGGATCACGCGCTACGGTTGATTCCTTGCATGTTATCTGGCCTGATGGCCGTCTGCTGAAGCGAGAAAGCGTAGAGGCGAACCAACTTCTGGTGCTTGCGCAGGCTGAGGCAAGCGGGCAGTATCAACCTGTTTCACCCGTTAAGCCTGCGTTTTCACCAATTGCGACACCGATTGTCTTTGAACATCAAACGGATCCCCAGAGAGACGATTTCAGCCGGCAGCCACTCCTCGATCACCCGCAGTCAGAATCGGGGCCGCCACTGGCAACTGCTGATGTCAATGGCGACGGGCGGACGGACGTATTTGCCGGCGGCGGTGTTGGGCAGGCAGGCCGACTTTATCTGGGGACTACCCGTGGGAGCATGGGGCGTGGCAATGCCTCGCCTTTTATGCCGGCAGCCGGCAGCAATGACACAAAGGCCCATTTTTTTGATGCCAACAACGATGATGCACCTGATCTGTATGTGGCAAGCGGGGGTTACCATTTGTTTGATGAAGCAGATGCCACGTTGCAGGACCGGCTCTACCTGAACACGGGCTCAGGCGTACTGGTCGCGACCGCTTTACCAGAGATGCTTACCAGTACTGGTGCCGTAGCTTCTGGTGACATCAATGGAGATGGTTTGGCTGACCTTTTTGTTGGCGGTGGCGTAGTGCCTGGGAAATATCCGGAAATTCCACTCAGCCGTGTATTGATCAATGGGGGAGACGGTCAGTTTGAGGAGGTGGTGCGTGTACGGATGGGCATGGTGCGCGATGCTGTATTGCGCGATCTGGATCAAGATGGTGCACCAGAGCTGGTTGTTGCCGGGCACTGGATGCCGCTGTCTGTGTATCGTTTCTCCCAGAATGAGCTGGTAGACGTCACCAGCGATTTCTTTGATGAGCCGCTGGCGGGGCTCTGGAATACTGTACATGTCGAAGACCTGAATGGGGATGGCCATGTTGATCTTGTTGCCGGCAACCTCGGCTTGAACACCCAACTGGCTGCCACGCGGGAGCAGCCGGCTTCGCTTTATTATGCAGATTTCAACAATGATGGTGCGGTCGACCCAATCCTGGATTTCTATGTGCAGGGCACGCCATACCCATTTATTATGCTAGATGAACTCCGGCTGCAATTACCGGATGTGGCCGGCCAGTTCCTGAGTTTTAGTCAATTTGCAAATGTACAGACGGTGGACCTCTTTGGCACGGAAAGGCTTGGTATGGCAACCCGACTTGAGGCCAATCACATGGCCACGACACTTCTCCTCGGAACACCGGAAGGCATATTCAAACAGACTCCTTTACCTTTAGCAGTACAGGTTGCCCCTGTCTTTGCAATTTTATCGCTGGATTATAACGGGGATGGGGCAACAGATTTGCTCATGGCTGGCAATACCACTGATGGTCAAATGAGACTGGGCCGGTACGATGCCAATTATGGTGTGTTGTTGCAAGGTGATGGATCAGGTGGGTTTACTTATGTGACGCAAGAAAGCGCTGGCTTTGCAGTCCGTGGTGCCGTTCGTAGCCTTGTTGCGCTGGATGGTACCATTCTCTTCGGCATCCATGGACACGGCGTTAGGGCGTATCGTTAAAAAAGCGCTTGCCCAGCCTTTATTCATGTCTTTCAAAAGGGGGCACTAAAAAGGGTATGATTTAATTGGTTGATAATGTTAGCGTTAACAATTATACTAAAAGGCGAAAAACTCGTGAAAGGTTGACTTCAGTCAGATGTATTGCGGTATGATGCATCTTGACTCCCTGAAAGGGGATGGTCGAGTCGCTTTGATGAGCGTTGGTTATTTGCAGCCTTTGATTGTATTCACCATCAGTACCCTTTTGAAGGCTCGTAAAGTATTTTTCCTTCTGTAAGTCCACCAAAGCCCCTTGCTGCCGGCGCAATGCCGGCAACTGTGTCTGTACATACTCCATCGTACAGATAACGACTAAGTAAGCTTGTCCTGAATCTGCTTTTCACACCCCACCAGGATGGGGGAGAGCTACCGCATTGGATTGTTGTTGCTTTTTCCTGTACCACGTGCTCATTCGCTATTTCATGAAATAACGAGCCAAACGCTTACTTAATCATGCGAAAATCTACCCAACCCTCTAGTTCACCCAGCAATGGGCGGCCTGGTCTGTGGGGATTGTTATCCCTGCATGGACAGCCGCTCAAACAGGTTAGTGCCCTCCTGGCTGCTTTTGTAGTCATTATGGGTCTGTCAGCTGTGCCAGCCAATGCGCAGCACATGGTTTCTGGTGAAGTGATCGATGCTGAAGACGGCAGTTCGCTACCTGGCGTAAACATCATTGTAAAAGGTACGACCATCGGTACGGCTACCCGACTTAATGGTGAATTTACCATCGACGCACCTTCACCGCAGGACACGCTGTTGCTGTCCTTTGTAGGATATGTATTGGAAGAAGTGCCGATTGACGGCCGCAACGATATCACCATCCCACTGCAAAGGAGTGTTACTTCTCTGGATGAAGTGATTGTAAGTGTACCTTATGGTACGCAGACCGTTGCAACAACTACTGGATCTGTGAGCCAGATATCTGGCGAGGCCCTCGAGCAGATTCCGAGTACCAACTTGAGCCAGTCGCTCCAGGGTACAGTAGCCGGTTTGATTGGGGTTACAGCCAATGGTTCGCCGGGGCGTGATAACTCAACCCTTCTCATTCGCGGTACTTCTACACTTGGCGACAATGCGCCGCTGATCGTTATTGATGGTGTACCTGGACGCCAGGGGGGACTTTCCCGCCTGAATCCATCGGATATCGAAAGTGTGTCTGTCTTGAAAGATGCGTCTGCAGCTATCTACGGGTCTCGTGCTGCTAACGGGGTTATCCTCGTAAGAACGAAGCAAGGACGCCCTGGTAAAGCACGCGTTAGTGTTAACGTTGAGCGCAGCTATGCTACGCCGGCCGTTATTCCTGAAATGGCGGATGCTGCAACCTACATGACGATGCTCAACGAGATTGACGTTTCACGCGGCAATCCTGAGCGCTTTACTTCGGAGCAAATTGATGCAACCAGAGGCGACATTGATGGCCGCTGGGACGTATTTAACACCGACTGGTACGATGTAGCGCTCAAAGACTTTGCGCGCGAAATCTCTGCAAGTGCCTCTGTAACAGGTGGCAGCGAAACGATTCGCTATCGTGTTTCTCTGGAAGGGCTTTCTGAAGATGGCATTCTTGTAAACACAGGTGTTGGGTACGAGCAACTTGGCTTCCGTAGTAATATTGATGGTGATATTACTGATAACGTAAACCTTGCGTTCAACCTCCATGGCCGCCTTGAAAATCGCGACCGTCCGGCGTGGACCCGTAGTGCTGACCGCGCTGCGTGGGAACTCTTGCAGCGTGGCAAGCCGAATGAGCCAGCTTTCTGGCCCAACGGACTCCCAGGTCCTGCGCAGGAAAACGGGGTTAACCCGGTCGTTTCTAACGAAACTGGTTTTGACAATACCAAAACCTATTACTTCCAGAGCAGCCTGACCCTTGGCGTTGATATTCCGCAGATTCAGGGCTGGAGCCTTGAAGGTACCGTTGCCTATGACCGCACATTTGAAGACTACAAGCGTTGGCAACAACCATGGACGCTGTACAACTGTGACGCTGGTTGCTCTGGCGAAGAAGCGCTTATCGCAACTTCTGAAGGTGTACCAGATCCTCGCCTGACGCAGACTGACCTGGCAGCAGAAGATATTCTCCTGCGTGCAACGTCGCTCTATGAGCCAAACCTGGGAAGCGATCACACAGCGAGCCTCCTGCTTGGTACGGAATTCCAATCCTCAGAAAGCAACGAACTGGAACTCTTCCGTCGCTTCTTCTTGAGTGATCAGATTACAGAACTCTTTGCTGGTGGTACTGGCGAGCAGAACCTTTCTGGGAATAGCGATCATGCTGCGCGTCTCAATTTCTTTGGACGTGTGAACTACAACTTCCGCCAGAAATACCTGGTTGAATTGGTTGCGCGTTATGATGGATCGTACATCTTCCCTGAAGATGATCGTTTTGGTTTCTTCCCCTCGATGTCTGTTGGTTGGCGGCTTGCCCAGGAAGACTGGTTCAGAGACGCTACAGGCGATTTCTTTGATCGCTTGAAGCTGCGTGCTGCATACGGACAGACCGGTAACGACCGGATCGAACCTTACCAGTTCCTCTCTACCTTCGGGTTTAGTGGCGCTGGCTTTGTGTACGGTGATGGTCTTGGACCCCGTATCTCGCCAACACGCGTACCGAATGAAAACATCACGTGGGAAGTTGCCACGCAGTTCGATATTGGTCTGCAAGGTGGTATCTTTGATGAACGTGTTTCTTTTGAGCTGACGTACTTCAACCACTTCCGTGATGACATTCTATGGTTCCGTAACGTAGCGGTACCACAGACGGCAGGCTTCTCGCTGCCACGTGAGAATATTGCCCAGGTAAGAAGCAAAGGTTTTGAAGCCGAGCTTTCTTTCTCAGAGCAGATCTCATCAAATGTTCGCATCCGTGGTGGTGCAAACGTCTCATTTGCCCAGGACGAAGTTGAGTTTTTCGATGAGCCAGCCGGCGTATTGCCCCACCAGGCAAACACAGGTGCTCCTTGGAATACCGGCCTCTATTATCTGACCGACGGGGTATACCGCGATCAGGCTGCAGTAGATGCTGCGCCGGCGTGGCCAGGTGCACGTCCGGGTGATGTTAAATTCCTCGACTTCAACGAAGACGGCGTAATCAACGGTGATGACCGCGTTCGTGTCGACGAAAACGGTACGCCAAATGTGATCGGTGCCTTTAACGTAGGTGCTACCATCGGTAACTTCGACCTGAGCATGTTGTGGCAGGGTGCCGCTGGCGTCAAGCAACGCGTGATCTCAGGCGCGGTTGGTGAATTTGGTAACTACTTCCAGGCACACACAGAAGACCGCTGGACCCCTGAGAATCCAGATGGTAGCATGCCGCGCGCTTGGAACCGTCAGGATCCATACTGGGCAAGCCAGCTCAACGATTTCTTCCTAGAAGATGCCAAGTATCTCCGCCTGAAAACAGCACGGATTGGCTATAGTTTGCCAGATCGGTTCTTGAATCAGCTCGGTGGAATGGATCAGGTATTGGTCTACCTCAGTGGACGTAACCTGCTTACTTTCTCACCGCTGGAGATCTTTGACCCTGAATTGAGAAATAGAGGCGGTCAAGAGTATCCGAACGAAAAAGCCTTTACATTGGGTATCCAGGTAGGCTTTTAAGTAGTTGCTTCATAGCTATAGCGTGTATACGCATTACATAAAGAATCGAATAACTAATAATCATGAGAAACAACACATACATATTATCCGCCTTGCTGGGCGGCCTGCTATTGATTGCAGGGTGTGACAGTTTGAATCTCGATCCCCCTGACGAATTAACAAGCGAAGCGGTCTGGCAGGATGCCGCGCTAACAAAAGCGTACTTGAACCAGGTCTACAGCTCCATCGGTTACGGGTTCGGTAACCCGATGCTTGGTGGTTCTGCTGTAGACGAAACCAAGTACACCCACAGCAACTTCACAGATGCCAATCTGCAGTCAACCTTGACGCCAGATAATCGCGGTGTTTGGAATAACGGCAACAACACGTATGAAAGTCACAACTGGCAGCGTGTGTACTCGTCGCTGCGCGACCTGAATACGTTTATTCTTAATGTTGAAGCCGGCGATGCCCTTGGTGCTGATGAAAAAGCAACGTTGTTGGGCGAAGCACGGTACTTGCGTGGGTATTTTTACCATAACCTCTGGAAGCTCTATGGCGGTGTCCCGCTTACCGACTCTCCATTCGAATTGGGTGGTGATCTTGAGCAGTACCAGATTGCGCGTAACTCATTTGGCGAGACCTACGATTTCATTATCGCAGATCTCACCGCTGCTGCTAACGCCCTGTCTACTTCAGCCCGCCGTCCCGGTGCAGCTGACAAAGGTGCCGCGCTTGCTTTGATTTCGCGCGTCAAGCTCATTGCTGCTTCTGACCTCTACAACCAGAATCCTTCAGGCATGCCTGAGACTGGATTTATGAGTGGAGATCAGATGACGCGTTTGCAGGAAGCCAAAGACGCTGCACAGGCTGTTATGGACCTTAATATGTACAGTCTCACGGATGCCCCGACAGCTGATGCATACCATGACCTGATTGTTGAGGGTTCTGGCAGTGGCATGATTTGGGCGCGCTTCTTCAGTGGCGATGGTACAGATGCACACAACCATTCGCTGTGGAACAGTCCGAATGGCTACAGCTCCTGGTCAGGTGATACCCCAATTCAGAACCACGTAGATGCCTACGAAATGGCAGATGGATCTGAGTTTAGCTGGGATAATCCAGATCACGCTGCTGCACCATACGCAAACCGTGATCCGCGGATGCACGCGAATATCTTGTACAATGGCAGGATTTGGAGACCACGCTCTGGTGGTGCTGCAGATGCTGACCCTCGCGGGATCATTCAGACTGGCTGGTATGAGCAGCCTGATGGTTCTTTCCGTCCAGGTCTTGATACCCGTGAAGGACCAATCCAGAACTGGAATGGCACCAAGAGTGGTTATAACATGGCTAAGTTTCTTAGCAACCAGATCGTTCCGGATGCTGAGCGTGCCTTTAACCCCTGGGTTCACATTCGCTACGCTGAAATTCTGCTCAACTATGCAGAAGCTTCCGCTGCAATGGGACAGGATGGTGATGCCTTGATGGCATTGAACCAGGTGCGTGCGCGTGTTGGTATGCCTGATGTGCCTGCGGGCGGTGACGGCAATCGCTCTATTCTCGAGCACATTCAAGATGAGCGCGAGGTTGAGCTGGCGTTTGAAGGCCACCGCTACTTTGACGTTCGTCGCTGGATGATTGCCCCAGACGTTTACCAGGGTGGTAACTTTGGTATGCGTGTTGAAGGTTTTCTCGATCCTGACGGCGAACTCCTTGTTAATAACACGTACCGCTACGAGTACAATGTGATTAACATCCAGGATACCGCATGGGATGACAAGAACTACTTTGTGCCAATCCCACGTGATGAGATGAACCGTAACCCGTCGTTGGTCCAGAACCCTGGATACAACTAGGCTGAGTTCAACTCGTAAAGTTTTAAGCGCGCCAGGTTCGACGAATCTGGCGCGCTTTTTTTGTACAACGACGCGCTGGTTTTGGGCTGGTGCTTGCTATGCCGTTAAGTGCTACTAGTCCGTGCGAGGTATTGCCAGGATGGTTGCTCACCCAGATCCTTCGCGGGGCTCAGGATGACGTATTACGGGATGGTTAGCGGCTAGCCCAAGTCACGTTATCATCCTTGCCAAAAATGCTCTGAGCCCTGCACCCAAAGAAGTGCTTCCCTAAAGTCATAGTATGTTAGCCTTGTGGCTTAGAGAAGCATTGCTAAGTTAGACTGTAAAGCACCTGGAAGCGGGAAAAAGATCGTGTTGTCATATGGTCATAAAGACCGTTCAGGATGATCGA
>JBCCIM010000080.1 GCA_039111535.1 Bacteroidota bacterium
GCAGCTAATTCGGGATTAAGAGCTAACCAAAAGAAAGAACTTCAGGCTATTATTCTCTGTGGAAAAAACGTACGTAAAACAAGGCGCAGTATCCGGCCTCGAGCGTATGGCTCCGAACCTTGCTCTAGCAGGCTGTGTCTTGTAGCTTTGAATCAGTGTTTAGCTACCATGATGGTTAACCCCTGATTCTTATGCGTACCAAGATGGCTCAGATCACCCGCGTGGCTGCGTATGGCCTCGTACACAACGATGACAAAATTCTACTGTGCCGGCTCTCCGATCAAATCCCTAAACATGCCGGCAAGTGGTCACTTCCGGGAGGGGGAATCGAGTTTGGAGAAGATCCGGCAAAAGCAATGATCCGAGAAGTTCACGAAGAAACGGGCCTAACTGTGCGGCCAATCAAACTAGCCGGGATAGACTCCCGCCACATTGATCGCAATGATCAAGCCCTGCACCTCATTCGAATCATCTACTTTGCACAAAACCTCGGTGGCGTACTCACTAACGAAGTCGATGGCAGCACAGATCTATGCAAATGGTGCTCGATCGAAGAAGCAAATGCTTTACCTTTAGTCGACCTGACTATAGCTGGACTAGGACTTGCTTTCCCAAAATCGGTGTAGCGTTGAAGATGTCCAGGTGTGAGGCATCTTTTGTAACTTGGTTTAGTCCGGCAGACTTTGGTCAAGCCGTAGTACTTCCAGCAGTAAAAGATGATATTTTTCATTGAACAAAAAAGACATTGGATCCCCTCGCAAAAGACTTAATCGAAATCATTTCGTGGACTGTAGCCATTGGCGCCGGCGTTATAGCTGCCTATCGGGCACTCCATGAGCTCAAACTAAATCGACAACAAAGGACGCTGGAACTAAAATGGAAGAAGGCGAAGCTTGCCAAAGAAATTGTCGCCGCGTACGAGGATAAAGATCAGTTCAACGCAGCACATCATCTTTTGGCCTGGAACGCGCGCGAATACCAACTGGAGGATGGTGAACGTGTGCGAATAGATTCAGATATGGTGATGCACGCCCTTAGAACAAAAAACCTAAAGTTTACTAAGACTGAAAAATATATCCGGGATTGCATGATTGTGTACTTCGAGTCGATCTCTCGGCTTGAACACTTCATCAGGCGCGACCTCGTCGATTTCGAGGATATAAAATTCAATTTTGCCTATGCCGTTGGGCGCATGGCGCGGCAAAGAAAAGTTGTAGCCTTATTTCTGTCGAATTACCATCAAGACAACATGGCATCAGGTTTTTTAGCCCGTTACGATGAATGGAAGAACACGCCGCCTAAAACATGAATGTGCCCGATGATGGGACAAATTTACTCCTCTATTTTAAAGACTTCTTCCTGGAATTCTCCGTTAGCGTAGTAGACGTGTTTTACAAGCTTCCCCTCTTCGAACACAAATTCTGCCTGCACGTTCTCATAATGCAAATAGAATAAGTGCTCCGCCTCTGGCAGTAATTCAGCGCTCCATACCACTTCTCCTTCTTTAATATCGCTGACCCTCAGGATTCTGCCTTCCCTTTTGATGTTCACAATGCGGTCAGACGCCTTAAAATTGCCCTCGTAAAGGCTCAAAGTCTGTACATCGAGCTCAATTTCTCCGAGGGGTTGATGATCATAACTCAGCACCCTCGATAGCTTCCATGTATCCCCTTCTTTCTTCCATACAAATGTGAACCTGGCCTGCCCTACCAGTTTTTCTGTACCATCATTTATTTGGAGATAGAAGACCTGTTGGCCGCTTTCAATTGCACCATAATTGTGAAGCGGATAAACTTCCATTGTGCCGGCTATCAACGCTCTTCTAAGCGGCTGTCTCCTGCGTTGCTCTCCACAAAAGATTTCCATATCTGCCATTTCTCTATCTCTGGGTGTAGTTAACCCCGCCTTGTCGTGATACCCCTCATAGTCCTCGGTCAGAAATGCTTCATACTTTGGCAAGTCGCATCCGTTGAGTGCTTCAAAAAACAAGCTGTCCATGCGGGCAATTTCCTGAAATAATGCCGGTGCCGTTTGTCCTAGCACGGGCGTTGTCATGAGGGTGCAGACAACCAGCCAGAATACATGTTTGTAGGTACGAATAATCATGAGGGATTCAAGAGAGGGTGAGGCGAGCACTACCAGTCCAATACGATCGTGTGGGTAGCAGGTACAATCCTAAGAAAAGCCGTCACGAACTACAAAGCAACGGAGAAATATATCTGGCACGAGATGCCATAGATAGTGCAGCTGAGCAAGTAGCATATTAACAAAACCCTGCCCCACTTAAACTGTATTTTGCAAAAACAGTATCTTGCAGCTCCTGCTTTTGCATAGTAACCAGCACGAGATATGAAATCCTCCAGACGAAACTTCCTGCAGCGGGCCGCACTTGGTGGGGCAGCCGGCATGTTCACCTTTATTCCCTCCGAAGTCGTTGCCGAAAGGCGCAAACGAAGCAGCGTTGCTGCCAGCGACCGGATTCGCTTTGGCGTAATCGGTTGTAACGGCATGGGCTGGACCAATATGCGCATCCTCTTGAACATCGACGAAGTTGAGTGTACTGCTTTATGTGATGTAGATCAAAGTGTACTGGATCGACGGGCAAAGAATGCTGAAGATGTACAGGGTAAAAAGCCGGCGTTGTACAAAGATTATCGCAAGCTGCTGGATGACGATAGTATCGATGCGGTTATCATAGCCACCCCCGATCACTGGCACTGCAAAATGATGGTGGATGCAGTTGAGGCTGGCAAGCACGTCTATGTGGAAAAGCCGCTGGCAAATTCCATTCAGGAATGCAATATCATGGTGGATGCAGTCGAGCGCACAGGCAAAATTGTGCAGGTTGGCCAGTGGCAACGCAGCGCGCGGCATTATAAGTCTGCCATGGACTATGTACACTCCGGCAAGCTGGGGCAAATTCGCCTTGTTAAGGTTTGGGCCTATCAGGGCTGGATGAAACCGATCCTTGTCAAACCAGACAGCAACCCACCGCCAGGCGTCGACTACGACCTGTGGCTGGGCCCTGCGCCCAAACGCGCCTTCAATCCGAATCGATTCCACTTTAACTACCGGTGGTTTTGGGATTATTCGGGAGGCATGCAAGTAGATTGGGGCGTTCACGAAATTGACATCGCATTACAAATCATGCAGGCAACAGCGCCTAAATCAATCACAGCTTCCGGCGGTAAGCTGGCTTACCCCGATGATGCCTCAGAGACGCCTGACACCCTGCAATCGGTTTTTGAGTATGACAATTTCAACTTGCTGTGGGAGCACGCAACAGGCATAGACGTTGGAAATTTCGGGACCACAGAAGGGATTGCGTTCATCGGAAATAACGGCACGCTGGCATTGAGCAGGCAAGGCTGGAAAGTCCTCCCAGAAAAAGAGTTTGTAGATGGCGTTGCCCGGTATAAAATGGAGTCACTGCCCAATCAGCCGGCCGGCGGATTCAGCGAGTATGTAGAGGCACACGCGCGTAATTTCATCGAGGCCATGCAAACCAATAACCCGGGTATTTTGGCAGCTGATGTTGTGGCCGGCAAAATTGCCGCATCAAATGGCCACATGGGCAACATTGCCTACAAAACAGGCCGCAAGGTGTATTGGGATGCTGCCAGGGGTAACTTTGGAGCGGACGCAGAAGCCAATGCGTTAATGAATACGCAGTATCACAATGGATGGACATTGCCTGGAAAGTAGAAAGAGGGGTGGCGGCTGTTTAGCAAGGGTGCGAACAGCCGCCAAACTTCCATTAACCGACCCTAAAGAAATGACCCGGGAAGAATTAGCTGGTTTAACAGACGAAGTATTACTTCAAGAACAAAAAAAGGTAAAAACAAGCAAAACATTTAATGCGTTTCTTATCGGCATCTTTATTGGCATTGCAGTCTACAGTGCGGTAAGGAATGGGCCAGGCTTTGCAACCGTTTTCCCATTGATATTTGTCTATTTTGCCTTCAGAAACGGAAAAAAGGCCCAGACTTTGGAGCAAGAAGTTCAGGCGCGCGATATAAAGTAAGGTCAACCATTTCCAAGCGGTGCAGCAACCGGTATACAGCTTCTCAGGTTGCCGAATGCACTTATTTACAACGCCTAAACGTACAGCACATGTCATTCTTCCAGAATCTTATCGAACATTATTTATTCCCGGATCCCAAGGGATTTAACCTGATTGCCACGCGGCTCAAACAAGGCCACTCCGCTTTGGAAATCAGGAATCAGTTGATGGAGGAAACAGGCGGCTCCAGACTTGCAACGGGAAAAATTGTCGAGCAGGTTGTAAAGGCCATCAAGATAGCTAAAATCAACATGGTGTCCGGTGCCTTGCTCTTTGCGTTTTGCCTATTTATGGTTCTGTTTGTTGCTATAGGGTTGGCGACCCTGTTTGGCCTGGTCGCGGGCGCAGCCCAATTTATAGCCGGGCGACGGGTATGGGGCTTGTATAAGCAGGCAAACGTGCAGTAGCAGTAAAAAAGCAGGCATACTGCTTCTTCAAAACCACACCAATTATGCATCAAACTGTTCTGCACCTGTCCGTCGTACCTTGTTGCCTCAATCATATACTACAGGGTTAGTTTACATGAACCGGCCGCAGTTAATTACCTTTTTCGCACCAATCTTACTGCTTAGTGCATGCCAACCCTCTCCTGCCCCTACGTTGGTTGAATACAACACAGCCATTGTGCTGGAGGCAGAACCCCGGCGATCAGCCAATGCTGAGGTAGCAGATATCGACGGGGACGGCAGCAACGAAATCCTGCTCGCGATAGGCCGGCACTGGCCCGGCCCCAACTTGCTCTTTCGCGGAGATGCATCCGGTGGGTTTACGACCGTGGATACCCTGTCCAACCCTCAGGATCGCACATATTCGCTCTCTGTTGCCGACATGGACGGCGACGGCGGCCTCGACATGGTGGTGTCTAACGACCGACCCGACCCTAACTATGTTTTACTGAATGATGGCACAGGCCAATTTACGGAACGCGTTGTGTTCGGCGATCCGTCGTGGCCAACCCGCAACAGCACGGTGGCAGACTTAAACCTGGACGGCAAGCCCGATGTAGTTGTCGCGAACCGAGACACTACTTCTACAGGCAACAATTTTGTCTGTTTGAATAACTCAGACGTTATGCTAGCATTGTCGTGTACGTCTATATCCTCGGGGCCGGCCACAACGATTTCGGTGGCAGACATCAATGGGGATGGAAACCCTGACCTGGTCGTCCCCTACCGTGACGTTGGACAAAGCCGTATCTATTTCGGTGACGGCACTGGTAGTTTCTCTGGCACCGTTGATTTTGGACCTGCAGATGCTTCCTTCAGATCAGCGATCGCATTGGACTTAAATACGGACAACTACCTCGATCTGGTTGCCATCGACGACCGGAAAAACTTGACGTTGGCATTTCTTCAAACATCCGACCTGCAATTTGAAGCCGGCCGGCAAATCGACCGGGGTGCCAACAGGCCCTATGCCCTCGACCAGGCGGATCTTAACGGCGACGGCCGGCAAGACCTTTTAGTGGGCTATCGCAATGCCCCGTCCACCGCGTTCTTCAATCTTGGAGACAGTTTACAGAACGTTTCGTTTGGTGATAGTTCAGGGACCACTTATGGATTCGGCGTTGGCGACATTGACAACGATGGTATTGTTGATATCGTGTCAGCGCGATCTGATGCTTCTGATGTGCTGTTTTTAGGGAGCCATTCCAACTAAACAGTCATGATCAGCCGGCCTCCGTCCGGTGCCACCATTCTTTGAATAGCGTACACCGCCCATCGGGTGAAAATGCTGCCAAAAGGATCCCATCCAGATCCACATGTATCCCCGAAGGCACGCGCTTGAACTCGGCCCGCCAATGTGCGATGCCCGTGTTATTGTCCCACGAGAGTATCGTGAAGCTAAAAGTGACCTCTTCCTGGGCATCCGATGCTCCTTCCTGCCAATACGAGCGGATGGCGTCGGAGCCGACCATCGGTTCATCGAACGGCGTTTCGTAGTAGCGCCCATCTGAAGCAAATAAGTTTACCACAGCATCAGCATCCCCTTTCTCCCACGCGTGTCCATAGCGGGTGAGCCAATCATCAAATGTTTGATGTCCGAGGGTATTTTCCATAACGCTACTAAATTAATAAGTGAAAACGAGGGTTTACTGCCAGACAAGCCGCTGTGTCTTACGACAACAAATAGCCCAAATGGATCAGCGTCATAACCAGGGTATTGTACACCCCATGACAGATAATGGATGCCCATAAATCACGCTTGAAATACAAAAACAAGCCCTGGTACACCATCCCAACCACAAGCGCATTGAATGCGCCGGCGGCACCCATTTGAAGATGGTAAGCGCCAAACAGTAAACATGCGATAACAAAGCTCAACACGGTTGTATACTGACCGGGAATCATCTTTTCCAGCCGGGTAAAAATGAATCCATGAAAGACAATTTCTTCATAAAACCCACCGATCAACCACCCCATAACAATCATAATGAGGAGTTGAATTTTGTTTTCGCGGATAATGTCGTAAAGGCCCAAATCTTCTTCTTCCAATTCAACAAAAAGCTCCAGCAGTGGAAATACGAGCCCTTGCATAATGCTCAAAATGGCTACCGCTGCGCCGCTTCCGATCAGGACTGCCTTTAGCGTTAAAGGCTTAAAACGAAAACCGATATCTGAGAATTTCTCTCCGTTTTGTTTAAGCACAAGCCAAACGACAAGAAGCAGCGGGATGGTATATCCAAAGTTGGGAATTAAACCCAGGTGCGGGAATACCACTATCGCTGCAATAGCAAGCAGGCTATATAAAATTTGAAGGGGCTTCATGGATTGTTCTGGGCCGGTACTGAGGTAGCGGCAAAATAGCTTTGGTGAACCATAACAAGCTGCGCCGGCACGACGCGCTTTGCATGATGGAGCAGTTACTTCACGCGCTTCTACGGGATATTTTGCGGAAATTTTCAGTATTCCCCCCAGCGGCTCGAATTTCAGGAAAAATTAGGCGTATTCCTACCTCTTCTTGTTGATTTCGCTCATCCGATTCCTTTGTTACTGAACCATTGCGCAAAGCGGCTATTATCGTGTCTGCCACTAGCCATGATGTCTGATGATCTACCGCGCGCTCGATCAAACCACACACCTCGAACCTTTAGATTCCAGCCATGTAGCGGCTACCTATAAACTTATCACAGCAAACCGCGAACACCTTGATCGCTGGCTACGGTGGTCATCAGCCATCCAAACCCGTGCTGATGTCAGCGGCTTTATCGAACAATTTCAAACCAGACTACAACAGGGCAACGGCTTTCTTTGCGGGATATGGTCTAGTGGCGCGCTCGCCGGCGCCGTCGTGTGCTGGTATATTCACCCCGAAAACAGCAATGCAGAGATCGGGTATTGGCTTGGAGAAGCATTCACAGGGCAAGGACTGGCAACGCGTGCTTCCGCAAAAACAATCGACTATTTATTCAACGAGGTGGGACTTCATCGCATAGAAATGCAATGTGGTGTCGAAAACACAAAAAGTCGCGCTGTTCCAGAGCGTCTGGGTTTCAAACTCGAAGGCATGCGAAGGGCATCACATTGGATTACCAATCGATTTGTAGACCATGCGATCTATGGGATGTTATCTTCTGAATGGAAAACGCACGCTTCCCTCCCACGTGAACAAAGAGACATCACCATGGACTATGCCCTAAGAATGGCAAATTCAGGCGATCATGACTGGCTTGAAGACCTGCGCAAACAGGCCTACCGGGACTTGTTTATTGCAACGTGGGGCGCATGGGATGAAGCCCGGCACAAGCGGCATTTTGCCGGCTTCTTGTCAAAAGGCAATTGCCTTATTATTCAAGCCGGACAGACAGATGTTGGGATGATCCAACGCATCGAATCTGCCGATCGATTGACCATTGAAGAGATCCAGGTTTTGCCCCAATACCAGCGCCAAGGATTGGGCACTGCAATTTTAAAAGACACCATTGCCAAGGCCCAGTCTTTGAGAAAAGATGTGTATCTCTCACTTGGACTCAAAAACACAAAAGCATACCGCCTTTACAATCGAATGGGATTCGAGGAAT
This sequence comes from Bacteroidota bacterium, assembly GCA_039111535.1. Taxonomy (NCBI): domain Bacteria; kingdom Pseudomonadati; phylum Bacteroidota; species Bacteroidota bacterium. The sequence continues at coordinate 8,085 of JBCCIM010000080.1, forward strand.
ACAAAAGAACAGACACCCATTTTCACATGCGGATCTGTACAGCAGACGAAAGCGAAGACTCAGTCGCGGATGAAAAAGCAACTTGATCAAACGCGTTCCATTGTCAGAACATTACGGATGCATGCGAACTAATGCTTCCCAAAGACCTCCACAAATTCCTGGCGTTGCTTGCTGCTGCCTAACATGAGGAGCTCAGCACCTGCAACCAGCACAGTCGAAGCCGACATGTCTGTGCGGACCTCGCCGTTGTGTTGCATGGCGATCACGTTCAATCCGGTGCGTTCGCCGATGCGGGTCTCTACGAGTGGCTTGCCGTGAAGCGACCGGGGCAGCGCCATCGAAAACAGGTCGACACCCTCTCCCAGCATGATCAGCTCCTTGCCTTGCAAAATTGAGAACACCGCCTCCATACCAAGCGAGGCATAGCTCAACACAAGGTTAGCGCCGGCGCGGTGGATCGCCTCCAGGTTGCGCTCGTGTGAAATACGGCTGACCACCCGCAACTCCGGATTCAGGTTACGGCAGTAGGAGGCCAGATAAATGTTCATCGCGTCGTCATTGGTGGTAAGCAGCACCGACGGGGCCTCCATGATGCCCGCCTGTGTAAGCAATTCATAGTCTGCTGCATCTCCAGAAAAAACGGCCTGGCAGTTGCGGCCAGCGCGTTCGCACAGCGCCGGATCCTGCTCTACCATATGAACTGGAATGCCTTGTCGTTTGAGGGCCTCTGCAGCCGCCGTTCCAACGACCCCACCACCGATGATGACCACCGGGTTGTCGTTTACGTTATAGATCACGAGCATGTCGTCGAGCTCCTGGAGCTGCGCTGCTGTGCCGATCACAACCAGTACACTGGCATGGGAGAGTTCCATCTCAGGCCGGGCCGGCTTCATCCGGCCGTACTCCCAAACACCTACGATGCTGATACCGGTAAACTCACGCAGGCGCGTCTCCCGAACCGTGCGACCGGCCAACGGGGTTCGGTGCAATGGCAACTCAGCAATCATGAGGTCCCGATACTTGCCGATGATGTGTGCATGGGCATGCGATGCGGTGACCCGGCTGGCAAGCTGCTCACCCAGGAATTTCTTCAGACAGAGCACGTGGTTGGCCCCGCTGAGTTGCAATACATCGATCGACCCTTTTTTGCCGGCAGTTGCGACGATGGGCACCTCGGGTGCCACCTGCCGCACCGTAAGAATAATGTTGGTGTTAACGGTATCCTCTCTGTTAACAAACACCATGCGGGCTTTATCGAGTTGTAAAGCCTCATAGGTTTCTCTGTTGTCCACCTCCCCCATAATCACCGAAACCCCATCGAGGTACCGGTTTGAGGCAAGCATTGGATCAGGCTCAAGAACGAAGTATGGGATATCTGCCTGCTTCAGCCGTTCAATCAGGCCGGGGGTAATCATGTCGTAAGCGCAGAGGATGACATGCCCGGTTGTGCCGGCAGGAACGTGCTGTGGTGCACGCAACCGAATCTGCGCCTCCAGCCAGGGCGCATAAAAAAAGCGAATGAAAGCAAAGGGCAACACAATCAACAGCAACACGATGCCGGAAAGCAGCACTAACATGCTAAAAACACGCCCAAGGTCGCTCTGAAAAGTGATATCGCCAAAGCCCAGCGTACTCATCACGGTCAGCGTCCAGTACAGGCCAGTGAACCACGAATGATCCTGCCCTTCCACGTGTACCATAATCAGGTGGAATACTTCGGCAAAAACCACAACAACCACCAACACGAATGCTACATACTTCAGCAGAGCGCGTACATTACGCCGGACCTGGTTGTCGCTGAAGAAGTAGGAAAGCTGTGTACTGACAAACTTCATGGTATTTCGCTGGAATGCAGCGAATAAATCTACAGATGCCCGAAGTTAACAAATAAGGGCGCATCATGCTCCGCAACAGCTCAAGACGCCCCGTTTAGCCTTATTTCGCATCGTTTTCTTGCGTTGGGTGGAAGCGTCGCATAGCTTTTAGCCGCCTGACATGTCTGCAGCCGGCATTACATCGCAAATCAACGATCCTCGGAAGTATCACCTTTAAACAGACTCAAAATTATGCAACTCGGTGCTTTTTCCATCAGCCTTGCCGTCAAAGACCTTGAAGCTTCAGCGGCTTTTTATAAAAAGTTTGGCTTCGAACCTTTTGCTGGAGATGCCTCCCAAAACTGGCTGATCCTGCGCAATGGCGACCACGTCATCGGTCTGTTTCAGGGCATGTTCGAGAAAAACATCATGACTTTCAATCCAGGCTGGAACCAGCAGGCACAAAATCTCGACGCCTTCACTGATATCCGCGCGTTGCAACGCAACTTGAAGGCAGCGGGTGTACAGTTTGTGACGGAGGCAGACGAGACCACCACGGGACCAGCCAGTTTTACTGTTGTAGATCCTGATGGTAATCCGATCCTTGTGGACCAGCATGTTTAGTGGTGCTGATGGGTCGAGGTAAAAGTACGCGGGAATGCCTTGCGCTTCTCAGGGACCCGGATTACTTTCTGAGCATAAAACCACACTTAGCGGCCGGCTGTTATTCAATCCCAAAATCTGATGAAAAAAATGAACCTGGCTGCCCCGTATCTTCTTTTGTCCGTCGTTTTACTCGCAGGCTGCGCAGCGACAAAGTCGGCACCTGATGGTAACATGGCGTCAGCCGTGAAGTTGATGGTCCTTTACCCGCAGCCGACCGATGTGGAAAAATTCGAGCTTGACTACGTTGAGCATCTCAAGCTCCTTCATGAGAAAGCCAATATCGCGGAAGATGCGCCCCTTCCGTACACCGTAACCAGGTTTGCGCCAACGCCGGATGGCCCACCTCCTTACTATCAACTCTTTACAATGCATTATTCGTCAGCAGAAGCCCTCCAGCAAGCCAGAAGCAGCCTGGGTGAAGTGGCGGCTGATGCTGTTCGCATTTCTTCAGGGGGAGCTCCCATTGTTATGATTGGGAGTGACACCCCCTAGACTCCGGTACATGTCGTATCGGTGGCTCGCATTTATTAATTCAAGTATGACATGAACCGACGGGAGTTTGTACAGATGTGCCAGATGCTCGGGCTAAGTTTGCCCGTTGCTGGCGCTGTATCCGCATGCGGCGAAACGGACGCGCTGGCGCGGGAAGTTAACAATGTAATTATCGTTGGCGCCGGCGCAGCCGGCCTTACAGCCGGCTACCTCCTTCAACAACAAGGCATAGCGTTCCAAATTCTGGAAGCCTCCTCCGGATTCGGGGGCCGTATGAAGCGCACCACCACCTTTGCCAACTTCCCCATTCCGCTAGGCGCAGAATGGATTCACGTCAATGCCAACATTCTTGATGAAATTGTCAACGATGAGGCATTACAAGTTGATATTGCCACAACGCAGTACGACACGAGCGTGGATTACGCCTTGTATGAAGGAGAGCGGGTGTCAATGCCGGACATTGGCTTCAATGAAGACAGCAAGTTTATCAATGCCACCTGGTTTGATTTCTTCGAGCAATATATCTTCCCCGCTGTTGCACAGCAGGTCACCTATGATGCCGTGGTCGAGACGATAGATTACACAACCGAAACGGTTAGTGTCGCTACAGAAAACACGACCTATACGGCAGACCGGGTAATTGTCATGGCTCCCGTCAAACTGCTCCAAAACGGCGCGATCACCTTCACGCCGGCATTACCCGATGACAAACAGGAAGCCATCGATGCTGTACGCGTATGGGATGGATGCAAGGCATTCATTGCTTTTACCGAGAAGTTTTACCCTACAGCCATTGCTTTCGAAATAATCCCCGAGACGGCAGGCCAGAAACTCTACTATGACGCCGCTTACGGCCAGGACACCACCGAGCACGTACTGGGGTTGTTTGCTGTAGGTACCGGGACAAAACCCTATGTCGACTTAAACAACGACGAACTGATTGCCTACATGCTCAACGAATTGGACGAACTATTCGACGGCCAGGCTTCACCCAATTACATAAAACACATTTTTCAGAACTGGAACACTGATCCGTTTGCAAACGGGGCATATGTTGTTGATCATGAAAACTGGCGCACGGTACGTACGCTGGGCCAAAACGTCAATAACCGCCTGTACTTTGCCGGCACATCTTATACTGATGGGGAGGATTGGAGTAGCGTTCATACAGCCACACGATCCGCTGCCAGGGCCGTGCAAGAGATTTTGAGGAGCTGAGCCGGCTACACCCTGCTAACCCGCACCTGAATGCCCCGTATTTTGATAATAGGATGTAGCGGTAGCGGTAAATCCACGCTGGCAAAACAAATTGCATCAGCTTGTAGGCTCCCTTACATCAACACAGATGCCTTATACTGGAACAGCGACTGGTCCGTCGTTCCAACCGAAACGGTACTGGCGGCTATAGATTTCGAGGCAGAAAACTATGTGCTCGATGGGAATTTTGCTTCAAGCCGTGAACAGGTATGGCGCGCGGTAGACATTATTGTCTGGCTGGATTATGGCCTACCGCTTGTGCTCTACCGCCTTTTCTTTAGAAATATGCGCTGGTGGCTTTCAGATGCTTCTCCCTGGACGGGAAAACGGATGAGCTTTAGGCGAGCTTGCGCTGGGCTATGGCATGGCTTCCGGTCGCATGGTAAGAAGCGCACAGCTTACCCAGGGTATCTCATGGACTTTCCGGATAAAGAGATCCATCGGATATCCAGCAAAAAAGAACGCACACTACTCCTCAATGCGTTGAGTACCCGATTCGGATTTTGAGCCGGCCACCAGTTTGTGTTTCTTATGGCTTCGCTACAAGCACCGTTGTGTTTCCGAAAAGATATAGCATGACTACAGACCTTCAATACCAGTTTGGATTGACTGAATCGCTCAGGTCCCAAGCCGCCCTGCTGTACGACCAGGCGTTTGGTGCTAAATTCTCCGTGGCAATCAAAGACACCAATCAGCGGATTGCCCTGCTCTCGAAGGCCTTGCTACTCCCCTATGCAGTTACTGCCGTGGCCAGTGGAAAACTTGTTGGCCTGGCTGGTTTTCAGACGCCACAAGGCTCCTTAACAAAAGGCATTACGATTAAGATGTTATTCAAAGAATTGGGACTCATGCGAGGCCTCAGGGCAACCCTGATTTTCAGTCTATTCGAAAGGGAAGCACAGGCAACCGAGTTGCTCATGGATGGCATCGCAGTGGCGGCCGAGGCCCGGGGACATGGCATCGGCTCCACTTTACTCAACGAATTAAAAGCTTATGCAAAAGAGCACGGCTATCAGCAAATAAGGCTGGACGTAATCGATACCAATCCGCGGGCCAGGCAACTGTATGAACGCCATGGCTTTAAGGCAACCGAAATAGTGCATTTCAGATTCCTAAAGGGACTGCTAGGGTTTAGCGCTGCAACTACCATGATCTATAAAGTGGCATAGTCAACAAGCATTCAGCAAAATTTAAGTTGATGCCATACAGTTGTCATAGAGGAGCCGCTTCTTCGCATTGAATAACACAAAAGACTTGCCACTACAAACAGCAGTTGTCATGGCTAAAATTGACCATAAAAAAGAACTCAAAACTTACTACCGCGCTTCTGCAAAACAAGTGGTTGAAGTGGATGTCCCGGCAATGAACTTCTTGAGGGTAGAAGGCAAAGGTGAACCGGGCGCTCCACCCTATGTGGCAGCCGTTGAAGCATTGTATTCCGTTTCGTACACCATCAAGTTCATGGTAAAGAAGGCCGGCACGGACTACGGTGTACTGCCGCTGGAGGGCTTGTGGTGGGCGGATGACATGGCTGACTTTGTCAACGACAACAAAGCCAATTGGCGGTGGATCATGATGATTATGCAACCCCCGCTTGTAGACACCGACCTGGTCAAAGCTGCAATCGGACATGTAAAGGAGAAGAAGCAACTGGCTGCAATTGACAACCTGTCATTTGAATCTTTTAAAGAAGGCTTGTCGGCACAGATCCTACACGTGGGCCCGTTTGCCGAAGAAGGACCAACCATCGAAAGGGTTCACGCATTCATTCAAGACAGCGGCCGCAGCCTGAGCGGTAAGCACCACGAGATATACCTGTCAGATATCCGACGGGCAGCCCCGGAGAACTGGAAGACAATCATCAGGCAACCTATGCAATGAATTGCAGTGGGACGGGCAGCGTTGTTTTTTTATCCTCAGTTCCCGTCTTTCTACCTTGTACTTTTATCCTACTAACCAATCAAACACGCAATCCCCTCTCCTCTCAGCCACCTAAAATGGACCTCATCACACAAGGATTACTCGGCGCTACCGTAGCGCAGGCCGGCGCAAAGCGCGATGAACTGCAACTGGCCTCACTGGTTGGCTTTTGCGCGCCCCTCCTTGCGGATGCAGACACCCTCCTGCGTTCGGCTGAAGACCCGCTCTTGTTTCTTGAGAACCACCGACACTTTACCCCTGCCCTGGCCTTTATCCCCATAGGCGCACTCGTTGCCTCCCTGCTGCTCTGGCCTTTTTTAAAAAAGCGGCTGGCCTTTAAACGCATCTATTTCTACGCGCTTCTCGGATACGCCACCGCCGGGATACTTGATGCCTGCACCAGCTACGGCACCCACCTGTTGTGGCCTTTTAGCGACGTCCGCACCGCCTGGAGTATCATTTCCATCTTTGATCCGTTGTTCTCTTTGGGCTTGCTACTGGCCCTTGGCATTGGCCTTGTAAAACACAAACCGGGCGTAGCAAAAATTGGACTGGCCTTCGCCGGCGCTTATCTGTTGCTGGGTGTCATGCAGCAACACCGGGCGGCATCACTCGCACGCGCTGAAGCTGCGGAAACAGGACACACTGTTGAGCGGCTGATTGTTAAGCCCACAATGGGTAATCTGGTCCTGTGGCGTTCGGTCTATCAATCAGAGGGCATGTATTATGTGGATGCTGTGCGCGTTGGGCTGCCGAACCAAAGCCGGGTTTTCAAAGGGGATATGGTGGACGTATTTGATGTCAGCCGTGACCTGCCTCGGCTGTCAGCGCAGACCACGCTCTATGACGACATCCAGCGGTTTGCTGTTTTCTCTGACGGCTTCCTTGCGTGGCACCCCGATCAACCCAATGTTTTGGGTGATGTACGCTACGCCATGTTACCAACCAGTACCCGTCCGCTTTGGGGCATCACGTTGAACCTTGATGCGCCAAATGAACACGTCTCGTTTGATACCTATCGCTCGTTGTCTGCCGGGGAACGGAAAGCCTTTCTTGCCATGCTTTTCGAATGAAGCACAACATTCGATGTCGTTCAGCAGCGCTGCGATGCGTTAACGTAAGATATAGTGTCGTACCTCCGCAACGAGGGCATGACATGCCGCAAGTATTCGTGTGGTTCTTACGCCCAAAGGCCCCCAGAAGCATGAAAAAGAACTGGCCTATCACGCTTTTCATCATGGCTACATGCTTGGGATGTTACCCAACGCTAGAGTCCGTTCCCGAAACACCACAACGCGCAGCAAGCCCACGCATAGATGAAAATAAGTGCCGAAGCAGCAGCTTTGTGATGGGATTTGTGCCATTTCCCGCTACACATAAGCCCTCTGAACAACATGCCATGCCCGATTCAGCAGATGTTTTTCTAATAATCAGCAGGTATTCTTATTCGGATATTGGTGACGAAGCTCGTGCAAAGGTGATCACGTTTGGGGGGGAACGGTTTAATTGTCATACAAGGTTTAATCCCAATAAACTACCGAAAGACGAATGGCCAGAGATCACGTGCAGGCAATCTGATGTAGTATATTCAGATGCCGACCTTGCATCGATTAAGCATGCAATGCGAAGTCAATACTATGAAGGCTGGCCCAAATCGTTTTATCCAGAAACGATGTTTACCCTGGGGACAATAAAAACAATTGCATACCGGGAAGAAAAATTTCAAGGGCTTGATTACAAGTCTGCCCAGGACAATTGCATTCCTGACTGGATGAAAGTTATTGATAAACTCATAGACTGATGTTTAGACCAGCAATACACCGTCTATCTGTTTCACAAGGATAAGAAACACGCATAACGATACATGGTACCCCGTCTTACCTGCTCAATAGCCTGGTTGGCACCTAGAACACCTATCATTCCTGCACCAATATGCTCACGCGTACTTCATTCTTTGTTTACCTGATCGTTGTCCTAACCCCATACTTGATAAACAATGCCCATGCCCAGTCCGCTACAGACAGAGAGGCAGTGGAGCAGGCCGTGCTTGATTATGTAGAAGGGTTTTACCTGGTTCAGCCCGAGCGCATAGCACAGAGCGTTTCCAGACAGCTTGCCAAGGTGGGATATGTGCAGTCGGAAGATGGCTACCGGGAAGTACCCCGTACCTATGAACAATTGTACCGGGGAAGCCAGCGGTACAATGCCGATGGCCACGTCGACCCGGAAACTGCGCCCAAGGTGATTGAGATTCTGGATTTACTCGACCAAATAGCAGTCGTCAAATTGAGCGCGGCATGGGGCATCGACTACCTCAATTTGGCCAAACAGGATGGCCGGTGGAAAGTCATCAACGTACTCTGGCAAACTTATCCCGATGATCCTTTGACGCAACCCTACCCCGATTCGCTATGCAGCAATTGTAAAGGTTGGAATGCGCCACAGCAACCGTTTCTCATCCACAAAAACAGCTACTATGTTGGCACGCGAGGGCTCAGCGCCATTCTTATTACTTCACCAGATGGGCACATCCTGATTGACGGTGCCCTGCCAGACTCAGCGCCCTTGATCCTCGACAGCATTCGCTCCCTTGGTTTTGAGCCGCGTGAGATTAAATTGATTCTCAATTCCCATGCGCACTACGACCACGCCGGCGGCATTGCTGCTATCCAGCAAGCAACTGGTGCACGCGTGGCAGCGAGCCCCAAAAGCGCATCCGTACTGGAAAGTGGCAGCGCCGGACCCGATGATCCACAATACAGGGTGCATCTCGACTTCCCGGCGGTACCCCGGGTCAAGCGCTTCACACCGGGTGACACGTTGTATGTTGGCGGGCTTGGCATCAGGTCACATGCAACAGCCGGCCATACACCCGGGGGCACCAGTTGGTCGTGGCAATCCTGTGATGATACGCGGTGCGTTGATGTGGTCTACGGCGATAGCCAGACCCCGGTGTCTGCTGAGGGTTTTCGGTTTACCGACTCAGAGGCCTACCCAACAGCTATTAGCGACTTCAAACATGGGCACAGCATCCTTGAGCAATTACCCTGCGACATCCTGATCACCACACACCCCGGCGCATCTGCCTTATGGGACCGGTTGACAAAAGGGCCCGAAGGCCTCATCGACACGCAAGCGTGTAAACAGTATGCCACCAACGCAAGGGCACGCCTTGCAAAACGGATTCAGCAGGAAGCGGAAGCTGCCGGCGGCCAGTAAACACGCACCAATATTAAAGGGATGCACCAGTATGGGTTGGTACATCCCTTTTGTCATTCTTATTCCAGACTTTTGCTGAAAATGACTTTGTCGTCTCCCGCTTCCCAATACCCGGGAATCGTGGCGACCAGGTCGTAGCCACACCTGATGTAGAATGCGCGTGTTCGAGCAAAACTGTCCAGACTCGATGTCTCTACCAACAACAAACGTTCGCCGGCGAGTGCTTGCTCGGTATGCCGCATCAGCGCGGCACCCAACTTCCGCCCCTGATGTGCAGGATGTACGCCAATGGCTAGCAGATTCCAGGTCCCAACGGTTAAGGGCTCAGGTCGACAATACGCAAATCCGACAACACCACCCTCACCGTCTTCACAGACAAACCACTTTTCGGGTTGCTCCGCGTCGTCGAAGAAAGGCGCAATCATTTCATCCAGTATTTCCGGGGGAAACAAGGCCGTCTCATCAAGAATACGTGAGATAGCAGGAAGGTCGGACCGTTTTGGAATTCGAATAGTCACTATGATTAACCTCACAGGTTGCTAATTTCAAAAGACACTACTATCCAGTGCGAATGACTGCTGTCTTCGCCTGGTACAAGCAACGGATGCGGGCCGTGGCCCTACTGCGCGGTCATAAAAACTGTATAAGAAAAGCTATTGGAATTGGTGAAAGTTTGCTACAGAACATGCATGCGATAGTTTCTCCAAAAACATCTTCAGGCAGCTATGTATCATCCCGGTTTGCAAAGGATGTATATTGCTGCCCTCCGCCGGCTGACCATACAACACGCCGCCTTCGGCACTAACCCGGAATCAATGCAAATTCAACACACCTGTACAGCGGTTGCGGTACTTTTTATATCGCTATTTCCTTTGCATGCAGTGAGCCATGCCCAGGATGCGCAGCGCTCGTTTTCCCATACCATCCAACTCGCCATGGTACAGGTACCTGGTGGCACATTCAGTATGGGCAACACAGGAGCAGCCAACGGAGAACGCGCGGAAACGCCGGTGCAGGATGTAAACGTTGCCCCTTTTGCCCTGGGTATCTTTGAAGTAACGCAGGCTCAGTTTGAAGCCATAATGGGTTACAATCCGAGCTACAACCGCGCACAGAATAAACCGGTAGAACAAATCTCCTGGTATGATGCAGTACGGTTTTGCAATCGGCTGTCACGTCTTGACGGGTTTGAGCCGGCCTATCAAATAGATCCGGTTACAGGCTACACACGCATTGCGGACACCGACGGGTACCGATTGCCAACAGAGGCAGAGTGGGAATATGCCGCCCGTGCCGGGACAACAACAGATACTTTTGCCGGCAATTTAACTGTGCAGGAAGGCCAGGATGAAGTGCTGGATGAAATTGCGTGGTATTACACGGGTCACTCGGAAGGGTACACACGGGCAGTCGGAGGCAAATCGCCCAGTCCATTGGGACTTTACGACATGCTGGGCAATGTATGGGAATGGACTGACAGCTGGTTTGCAAATTATGACGACAAAACAGCTCCCAGGCAATTAAAAACACTCAGGGGTGGCGCCATGGACGCCTGGCCCTTTGCCAACCGCAGCAGTTATCGGTACCGGCTGCATCCGAGCTATACAAGCTACAACATAGGCTTCCGCATCGCTCGATCCTTACAGGATTAGTACACTGAATACGACGCATCAACCTTTGTTTTTATGACTGACAATTTCCAAGTGTTGTGACAGATTTTATAGATCTCGTGTATTACCTGGTGGTCTCCCTGTTACTGACGCATGAATTAGATGCGGTACACAAGCATGAGTGGCGCCTGCTTTTCTATCTCCGCAACCTGGAGGAGTCGGCAGCAAGGCAAGCCTTCATTTTGCTCCATATTCCCTTACTCGTATTATTACTATGGTTGAGCACACACAGCCAGGAAACCGTTCGATTTGCAACAGTAGTTGGCATTGATGTATTCGCGATAATTCATGCCGGACTCCATGCGCGCCTCTCCGGCCATCCTGCCTACGCCTTTCATCCAACATACTCGAAGCTGCTGATTTATGGCGCAGCAGTTTTTTCGGCGATTCATATGGCGCTGTTAACTTTTACGCTTTACTCTTAAGAAGACTATGGCAATTAAGCGAATCTGGCACGGGTGGACAACACTCGAAAATGCCGACGCGTATAGCACGGTACTGCATGACGTCGTCATTCCAGGCATCGTAGCGAAGCAGATTCCGGGCTATGCCGGCATCGAGGTACTCCGGCAAGATCATGAAACAGAAACCGAGTTCATCACGATCCTAACATTTCAATCATTACAAAATGTGATTGACTTTCAGGGTGAAGACTATACACGTGCCTACATTCCAGAAGAAGCACAACGTGTGCTGAAACGATGGGATCAACATGCATCACACTACCAGGTTGTATCAACCAATCTTTAGATGACCAAGAAAGCGCTCCTTTTACCATTTCATCCAACTATTCTTACGTGTGTTCTGATCTTTGCACTGCCTGCAATAGCCAGTGCAGCAGGGTACTCGCAGCAAGACCAAACTTTCACCGGCGCCATTCCCCATACCAAGACCTTCCCGGGAATCTTCCCTGCACCCTATCCCTATGCAAACGCTGAAGATGTAGGTCTGGACACAGAGACCTTACAAGCTCTCAGCGACACTACACTAAAATGGATATCAGAAGACCAAATTGTTGGTGCTGAGCTGCTTGTCATCAAAGATGGGCATATCATCCTCCATGAAGCAATGGGCTGGAGTGATCGAGAAGCAAACATTCCGCTGTCACGGAATACCATTTATCGGTTGCGTTCGATGACCAAGCCGTTTACGGGCGCTGCAGCACTCCTGCTAATTCAAGACGGCCAGCTCTCTTTAATATCAAAAGCCGCTGCATTTTTGCCTGCCTGGAAAAATAAAAAGTCAGCACAAATAACTATTAAACAGTTACTCACACACACCAGCGGATTTGAGCAAGGGGGGACACCAAAGCCGGCATCTCAATACCCTGATCTCGCTTCTGTTACACGCGAGAGTGGGCGCCTGGGACCTCAGCATACACCCGGCGATAAGTTTATTTACAGCGATATCAACTCTTTTGCATTGGGATCGATCGTTGCAAAACGCGCTGGCAAATCGCTGGAAGCATACATCCAGCAGCACTTGCTTGACCCTCTTCAGCTTCAAGACACTTACATAGGCTATACAAAAGGAGCGGCCTGGGCATCGCGGGTGAATCCAACATACGAGAAAAACGAAGATGGAGAATGGGTGCAATATTGGACGCCTGAAGAAGCACAGGTTTTCCCTTATTTCAGGGCTTCTGGAGGCATCCTTTCAACAGCATTTGATTATGCCCGCTGGCTAGATATCTGGGCTAACAACACGGTATTGCTACCTGCTACAAATTTAGCTGAAGGACGATTGTTATCGGAAGATCTGGTGAGGGAAGCACTCAAATCACACGGTCGTGATGCCTACGCGGATTACGGGTTTCATTGGGAAATATACCAGACGCATCCCCTTATATTTGGTCATGCAGGATCAGATGGCACATTGGCTGTGGCAATCCCCTCAGAGCAAATCCTGTTGCTCTACTTCACCCAATCGAGAAGGAACGGTACAACCCAAAAATGGCTTAGACTGGCACAAAAGGCAATGGGGATAGACTAACCTTCAACTGGGCATAGCAGTGCAAAACAAAACGGCATGTGACGGGGCCGGCAGTAACTTTGTAGCAATTGCCTTGCACTGATCCACTGTGTCCTGTAGTTTTAAGGGGCATGTGGCCCGCCCCCAATTCCGGTATATACGCTTATCAAAACCGTCGACTCATGAAACCAGTTCACATTATACGTCGCATTGACGCACCGCTCGACGAGGTCTTCCAAACTGTTTCAGACGTGCGTAATTTCAGTGAGGCTGTACCTCATATCGCAAAGGTGGAATTCCTGACGGAGCAGAAAGTCGGTAAAGGCACCCGGTTCCTTGAAACGCGCTCGATGAATGGCCGCGAGCAAACCATTGAACTTGAGGTTGCAGATTTCATAGAGAATGATCGTGTACGCATGATCTCAGACGTGGGTGGCACTGTTTGGGACACGATGTTTACCGTTTCAAGTGATGCAGGCAAAGTTATGCTTGAAATGAAAATGGATATCAAACCACACAAGCTGCTCGCCAAACTAATGACCCCACTCATCCGCGGGATGGTGGTTAAAGGCGTAGTGGCAGACATGGATGCAGTCAAAGCTTATTGTGAATCCAAACACGCACATGCAGGATAATTATTTTGTACGCAATTGCGCATGCATGCTTGTGGTCATCTTTTTGATCACGTCGTGCACAACGGTATCACCGCCTTCTGCACCTGCAGGGTCATTCCAGGCGCAAAAAGGCAACCTTCCCTGGCCGGCGCAAGGCGATATTATTGAGCCGTATGGTACGGTGGTCAATCCAACTTACGGTACCGAAGCCATTAACCCGGGCATCCTTATTTCTACAGTGAGCACTACTGTGGTGAGCGCGGTGCATGGCGGTAAAGTGGAGTCCATTTACGTCATGCCAGAGTACGGCAATCTGATCACCATCAGCCACGGTGAATATACCACGGTGTACGGCAACCTGTCGGAAATGTATGTAAACGAAGGTGTGACGGTTGAAGCCGGCCAGTACATCGCAAGCGCAGGATCACAACTTGAGCCCAAAGGCGAAGCGATCTTCTTTGCTATTTTTCAGCAAGGCCAGGAAATGGATCCTGCTTTGTGGTTGCGAAAACAGTAATCGATATCCGGGACCCTTTGCTATTGACCTGGGGCGCTTAGCAAATCGCCATGGACACATTCAATGCTACATTGGAAATCATTGTCGGGAATCCCTTTGTTTTCCTACCGCCGGCAACGCTCGCGCATATTTTCCAGCAAGCAGATCGCAACAAGGGCCCCATCCCGGTTTGTGGCACCATTAATGGCAAACCCTACCAGCAGACACTCGTAAAATACAGTGATGCCTGGCGGCTCTATATCAACATGAAAATGCTCCCGCGGTCGCCAAAACGTATCGGTGAAGTTATCGCCGTAACCATTGCGTTCGACCCAAGCGACAGAACCATCAAACCACATCCCAAACTCGTTAAAGCCCTTTCAAAAAATGACGCAGCCTATCGTGTATTTGAACAGATGGCGCCATCGAGGCAAAAAGAAATCGTACGGTATATCGGTCAATTAAAATCAGAAGAAAGCGTAGACCGAAACGTTACAAGGGCCATTAACTTTCTGCTGGGAAAAGAGCGATTTGTTGGGCGGGACAAGCCCTGAACGTTTTTGTGCGTTGCTCCTCAAAATACCCGCACAAATTTCTCACGTAACACTCGAGCAGCGCATTGCACAGATGATTTCACTTACCTTCAAAGCAATGGACGAATCTGGCATACCAGTCCTTGATCGCTGGTTTGACCACTCTACGCTATTTAGTCGGCTTGAACCCCCAACGCTGCAATGGCTAACCTATGTCCGGTCGACACCTGGCGTTTTTGCATGGATGGTGTACGACGATTCTGAAACCATAGGCCACGTCCAGGTTGATACAGAAATCAACGGATTGGGCAGCGTGGCGCTCGTTGTAAACCCGGCAGTGCAGAACAAGGGATATGGCCGCGCAATCCTGGGCGCCCTGTTTGAGCGGCCCGAACTGGTAACGATAAAAGGCCTTGAAGGCTATGTCGAACAAGACAACCTTCCTGCGCAGCAGTGTTGCCTCGCAGCGGGCTTTCGTGCAACAGCACATGTACCAGACAAGGATGGGTTTCTGCGGTATGTCAAACTGCAGCATTTACCGATTGAATCTCCTGCCTAACTGCCTCGTATTGTTAGCGATCTTATCGAATTAAGCCTGAGTCCAATGCATATTCTTGGGATTGTTGCCGAGCTTTTTGTCTCTGGCCTTGGTGCCATATCTGGCTTATTCACACAGCATAGTTTCAAATTACTGTTGATTGTATTGCTACTCGGCGTAGCCGGCCTGCTCTATGTTGCCTTTATGGGCAGCTAACAAATTGCGGCTATAAAAAAAGCGCCCCGCTCGCTGATGGTTAACATCATTGAGCGGGGCGCTTTCGCTAAGAGCGGATCGGTCTCTTCCTACACGAATCTTACTTCATCAATACCATCTGCTTCACTGATTCAAAAGATCCTGCTCGTAGTCTGTAGATGTACACACCACTTGCAACAGAAGCGCCGTTATCTGCACGTGCGTTCCATGTTGATTCGTAGCGGCCGGCGGCCATGCTGCCGTTAACCAGCGTTGCTACGCGGCGTCCCATCATATCGTACACTTCCAACCGCACGTCGCTTGCCTCTGGGAGGTCAAATGCGATTGTGGTAGTTGGATTGAACGGGTTCGGGTAGTTGGCTTTCAGGTCATAGACTTCTGGAAGTTCTACAACTTCAGCCGTGGCGTCCAGCATGTCCATGCCACGCTCCTGACCTGCCACTGCAGGACCAGCCTGCGGGCTTTCAGCAGGACCCTGACCCGTTGGTACAAAGGCATTGTCTGTGGTCAACAGTATTTTATCGATACTGAGTCCATCTGAACGCATCCAAACGTGTACGGTATGGACGCCAGCTGTACCGACGTTAACCGACTGGACATCGCCTTTGGTATTCAGGTTAATCCAGGTCCAGGCTCCGAACGTAGTCGTCTCCATTTTACTGGCTGAGATTGTATCATCCAGCCCCAGGTGAACCGTGCTTCCCTGCACGTTCGGCGCAAATACGCGCGCCCAAACGAGGTAGGAGCCGGTATTGGTAAAGTCTACATCAAAGATCAATTCAGGGCTGCTCGTTGACGCGCTGCTCTTCTTGATCGTGACATTGTTGTCAGGATCAGAAAGCATGGCGCCAGCGCCGCTGAAGTCAGCATTGGCTGTAGACTCAACCCACACGTGGTCACCGCGAGCGATGTTCTGGTGGAAGTTTTCAGCTTCCATCACAACCTGGCCGGCGCTCTCTGTGAATGCACCCGAGCCACCACCAACGGTAACCGTTACATCTTGAGATGCCGTACCCGTCAGGCCACCATCATCCGTTACTGTCAGTTCAACCGTATAGGTACCAGCTGCAGCGTAAACGTGCGTTGGGTTCTGGTCGGTTGACGTGTTGCCGTCACCAAGATCCCAGCTCCAGCTGGCGATGGTGCCATCGCTATCGGTACTGGCATCGGTGAAGTCGACACTCAGGTCGGTTGCGGCAAACGTGAAGGCTGCTGTTGGCGCGACGTTGCCGCCGGCTTCCGTAACCGTCACATCCTGTGAAGTCGTGCCCGTCAGGCCGCCATCATCCGTCACCGTCAGTTCAACCGTATAGGTACCGGCTGCAGCATAAACGTGCGTTGGGTTCTGATCGGTTGACGCGTTGCCGTCACCAAGATCCCAGCTCCAGCTGGCAATCGTGCCGTCGTCCGTACTGGCGTCGGTAAAGTCAACGCTCAGGTCGGTAGCTTCGAAGGTGAAGGCTGCAACAGGTGTCTGGTTGCCACCACTTTCAACACCCTGGCCAGCGAGATCAACACGCTGTGTCAGGTTGCTTCCTGTGTGGTCGATAACCAGCTCAGCTGCGCGCAGACCGTCGTCGATTGTGCCACCACCATCAAGTTCAATTACTTCGATAGCAGCAATCGTAGATGGCCGGCTGTTAACCAGTGGCATGCTGATGTTGATGTCTGCATCTCCAGCTGTAAGCGTGGTGCTGCGCATGATACCTGTATCACACACGCTACCACTTTCAACGAAGATGTCGAAGTCATCGAGAACTACCGTGCCTTCAACAACGACGTCGAAGATACGGCCGCCAACTGAACAGCGTGAGTTCTCAGAGAAGTACATCCGTACCTCGTAGTCATTGCCCGCCGTTACAGGGAAGGTCCATTCCATATCCGGTACAGCCTTGGCTGCATCACGGCGTACAGACTGGAAGATTTCCACTGGCGTGCCGGCTGGTACAGAAGCGTCCAGCGTGATTGCGTCTGTATGCGTTTCAACCAGCGTGTTGGCATCATTCACAAAGGCAGACGGTGTTGTTTCCGAATCCTCTGTAAAGGCACCTACAACTGCGCCACCAGCGTTGATCTGGTAGATCGTCACATCTTCGAGTGGCGGAGGTGGAGGCAGATTAGAGGTCGGCGAGAAGGTAACATTCACCGTTGACGTAGCACCGGCTGGTACGGTAATCGTGCTTGTGAAGTCGTGTCCGAATTCACTTGCATCTGTACCTTCCAGCGTTACGCTGGTCACGTCTACATCTACCGGACCGCTGTTGGTCAACGTAACCGGTACAGGATTCGACGTGGTGCCAAACTGTACCTGGCCGAAGTCAACATCCAGCGGTGAAGCTGTGAGTGTTGAGGTGCCGGTACCAGCTACTGTTACATCCTGGCTGATTGAATCGGTAGCACCCTGATCGTCAGTGACTGTCAGCGTAACGGTGTACGTACCATCTGCTGCGTACTGGTTGTCAGGATTTTCTCCTGTAGAGGAGTTGCCATCTCCGAAGTCCCAGTCACGGCTGGCAATGGTGCCATCGCTATCCGTACTGGTATCAGTGAAGCTGGCAAGCAATCCATCTGTGGAGAAGGTAAAGCCTGCAACAGGCGCCTGGTTGCCACCAGCATCAACGCCTTCACCCGTCAGATCAACGGTCTGTGAGGCGTTGGTACCGTCGTGGTCAAATACCAGCTGTGCTGTTTTTGGACCTGTACCCGTGCTGCCGTCGAGTTCAATAATCTCGATCGCAGCGATGGTTGAAGGCCGGTTGTTTACCAGCGGCATAGAGATTGTCAACGTGGCATCTCCTGCGGTCAGCGTAGTGCTGTGCATGATACCCGTGTCACAAACATTGCCGGCTGCGGCATAGATGTCAAAATCATCGAGAACAACAAC
>JBCCIM010000081.1 GCA_039111535.1 Bacteroidota bacterium
GGTTTTTTGTCCAGCTTCTGTGAACAAAACCCATTTTGTCTTTATTGCCAAACCAGGCGCTACTTCTGAATTTCTTTTTTTCTTCGCTCAAGGGTTCTGGGGATTTGTAGGTGACGGAGGGTGCGGCCAGCCGTTAACCGGCAAAAAGTGGTTCTGGGATGCCTTTGGTGCTGGTAGCCACCTGAAAGACGCAGCCAGCATGGGGCTGTTTTGCGCGTTCAGCCTCGGTGAGGTTGATGCTTGCAGAAGTTATATAAAGTGTATCAAGCGCCGGCCCGCCGAACATGCAACTTGTCGGGCGCTGCACAGGCATTTCCAGTATGTGGTTTACAGATCCATCCGGCGCATAGCGGACCACACGCCACGCATCCCATTGGCAGTTCCATACAAAGCCTTCGCTGTCTACAGTTAGGCCATCGGGCACCCCTTTTTCGACCGTTGCAAACACGCGCTCGTTGGCAGGCGTACCTGATGCAAAATCAAAATCGTAGGCATAGATACAGCCGGCAGGTGAATCAGCATAGTACATGGTCTTGTTATCCGGGCTCCATCCCAGGCCATTAGAAATACCTACATTGCCCCGGACGTGAACAGGCTGCAAGTTGGCATCCGTCCGATATAGCGATCCGAGGGAAAAGTCTTTTTCTTCGTTGTCCATTGTGCCCGCCCAAAAACGGCCGGCACGATCACACTTGCCGTCGTTAAATCGATTACCCGGCAAATGTGCCTCAGGGTCAGCAATGTGCGCAGCTTCACCTGTTGCAAAGTCGAAAAATGACAACCCGTTTTGAAGGGCCAAAATGGCGCCGCCACGTTCTCGGAGGGAAAAGCTACCTATCTCTGCAGGCGACGGCCATACGGTATGTTTGCCGCTATCGGGATGCCACCTTTGCAGACACGGTTGTTTAATGTCGATCCAGTAGAGCGCCTCTTCCTTTCCAGACCAGACAGGCCCTTCTCCAAGAATATCATTCGATGCAAATGCAAGCGCAGCCTTCATGCTCTTGTGCCCAATAAGGTGATCGTTAATGCTGAAGGAAGCTAATTCTTGCAAAGGGAAACAGCAAACCCGTTACACAACAAAAACCTGAAGCAAACAACTTGTTTGGTGATTGATAACTTGCTTCACCTATATTGCGTCACATTCCACAGCAACCCTTCGTTTTTCTTATGCCCGGCACGATTGATTCTCATCAGCATTTCTGGCGATACAATCCCGTTCAATATGCATGGATTGACGAACGTATGCAGCGCATTCGGCGAGATTTTTTGCCGGACGACCTCGCGCCAGTGCTCAGTGCACATGGGATTGACGGTTGCATAGCAGTGCAGGCTGACCAATCTGAACATGAAACTTCCTTTTTGCTTGATCTGGCTGACAAAAATGCTTTTATCAAAGGCGTCGTCGGCTGGGTTGACCTTCAGGCAGATGATGTAGCTAGCCGGCTCCAGCATTTCGCACAGCACAAAAAGCTGTGCGGCATACGACACATCGTACAGGGGGAGGAAGATGTCAATTTTATACTGCGAGACAATTTTCGCCGTGGACTCACCCTATTGGCCAACTTTAACCTGGCGTACGATGTACTCGTGTATCCCCATCAATTGGGCGCGGTGCTCAGCCTTGTACGCCAAATGCCGGAGCAACCATTTGTGATCGACCACATTGCAAAACCTTACATCAAAGACCAGTTTATTGATGGCTGGCAGACCATGATGTCAGAAATTGCAAAATTCCCAAACGTCTACTGCAAAGTGTCGGGCATGATTACCGAAGCGGACTGGGAGCAATGGCGTTACGAAGACTTCGTGCCATACCTCGACGTCGTGTTCTCAGCTTTTGGGGTAACGCGGACCATGTTCGGATCAGATTGGCCCGTTTGCCTTGTCGCCGGCTCGTATAGCCGCATGATTGAGCTTGTAAAAACGTATACCCGCCAGCTAACTGAGGAAGCACAGGCTGCATTTTTTGGCGGCAATGCCGCATCTTTTTACGGCATTCCAAGGTAGCGCTAAACCCAAACCCTCCAAGCCATGCAATTAGGACTCAACGACAAAATTATCATTGTAACCGGCGGTGCCAAAGGCATTGGGCGCGCCATCACCGACATATTGATTGAAGAAGGCGCTGTGCCTGTCATTGCCGACAAAGATGAGGCAGCGCTTGACGAAGTGGTCGCTTTTTACGAAAACAAAGGAGAAGCCATCGCTGGCGTAGCCGGAAACCTGATTTATCCCGAGACCTGTGCGCAGGTCGTCCAGCATGCCATGGATCGGTTTGGAAGAATTGATGGCCTGGTAAACAATGCGGGCTTCAACGATCGCATTGGTCTTGATGCCGGCCCTAAAGCTTTTGTTGAATCCCTTGAACGGAATCTGCTACACGTCTATTGCATGGCGCACTATAGCCTGCCCCATCTGAAAACGAGCAACGGCCCAATTGTAAACATTAGCTCGAAAACAGCCGTTACGGGCCAGGGGCAAACATCGGGATATATTGCAGCCAAAGGAGGGGTACTGGGCCTGACGCGCGAATGGGCGGTTGAGTTGGCAGCATTTGGAATTCGCGTAAACGCGATCTTGCCCGCTGAAGTGTGGACGCCCCTGTACGAACACTGGGTGAGCCACCACGATGACCCGGATGCAGCAAAAAAGGAAATTGAAGGGTACATCCCGCTCGGCAATCGCATGACCACACCTCGGGAAATTGCCTCTATGGTTGTCTATCTCCTCTCATCCCAGGCCAGCCACATCACCGGCCAGCACCTCCACGTAGACGGCGGCTACGTCCATCTCGACCGCATGATGACGTAGGTTGGTTTAATGTCGAAAGTTTAAGGTTTAAGGTGATTTTCTTTCGAACGCACCTTAAACCTTAAAACCTTCAACGTTAAACTTTATTTCAGCAGGACAACTTTACGGGTTGCTGACTTTGGACCGTCTGCTGTTGGCGTTGTGAGGTTAATCATGTAAACACCGCTGGCGAGTTTGAGGCCGGCGTTGTCGCGACCGTCCCAGGTGATGCTGTGCTTTCCAGCAGGCATTGTAGACTGGGCAAGCGTTTTCACTTCACGGCCAAGCAGGTCGTATACGCTAAGCTGGACTTCGCTTACAGCAGGTAACTCGAAGTCAATTGTTGCTTCGCCACGTGCCGGATTTGGGTAAGGATCAGCAAGACCAAACGTGAAGACAGGTAGCACGTCATCTTCGTTTGAAACAGGATTGGGGCTTAACCCGGCGAGGGTATTGTCCCAAAGCGTCTGCGCAGCATCAGCATGGGCGCCAATTTCTTCGGTTGATGTGCCACCAACTACGGCAAACGCAACTTCAATGCTTTCGCCAGCGCCGATTGTAAACGGTCCGCCTGAAAGCATAATGGAGATATCGGTCACATCCAGCGACTGGGTCTGGATACCACTACTCAGGAATTCCCACTTTTCATCATCAGTAAATCCATCGTTCGGGTCGGTTGGCCCTGTGTTGCCGTAAATCTCGGTTGTATTATCAATCGCGCGAAACGTGATGTCGTTGTCTGTCAGCATTTTGGTTGCCAGGAATACATCAGCCATTTCCGGCGTATTGTTCAGGAAATAACCCATTTCCCTGCTTGCATCATAGCGGGCGTGATCAGAACCGGGGTCATCAAAAGAGTCCCAATCAAAGAAGAGGCCGGCGTAGAAATCGTCAATCGAAGCGGCACCCTGGTTCTCAATAGTGTACTTAATGATGACAAAGTCTCTGTTGGCAGCCGACGTATCAGCGTAGCTATCCTGCCGGATATTAAGATTCAGCGGCGTTTCAGCATTTGTATCAACGAGTTCGAGTGCCCCTTCCTCAGCCGTCTCGCGCCCATCGATAATGCCGAAGTTGGTGCCGGTAGCACGCACAAAATCGTCATCCTGCTGAGGATTGACGCCGCGGATGTTATCTGAAATCGTGTTGACGCTGCTGCCCACGATTAAGCCGCCCTCAAAAAGGAAGTCAAAGCCGAGATAGCGAAACCCATTGCCAGGTGTTTCGCCGGCAAAACCTTCATAGCCGATGTTGCCTTCGTCGGTGAGCGTGACCTGAATGTTACCCGTATCGTGGGTTGTACTATTCAGCAGCACGGGAAATGCATCAATATCAGTATAATCGCCGCTGCTCATCTGCGTTACCATGTTGGCCTGAACGTTGGCATCGATGGTAAAAGACGGCTGAATCTCAAAGACAACCTGCGTTGTATCGCCCGTATTGAGGGTTGGAATGGTTGCCGTTGGCTGCCTCAGCGTGACATCAGTAGCTGACGTTTCAAGCGTGAGCGTAAGGTTTGACACGGGTTCGAGGAAGTTGGTCACATCAACAAGTACAGAAGCAACTTCACCCGGGCCAATCCGACTGCTGCCTGTGGCATCGCGTAACTCAGCATTGACAATACGAACAGAAGGAATCGCTTCCGTCACAGCACGCAAAGCATTGATACGGCCTTTGCCTATCCGATTTCGTACAGCGCCGTTAGCACCTGCACCCAGGATATCATCAGATGTGGATCGTACCTGTTCTCTGATTTCATCGGGCCCCCAGGTCGGGTTGAGTACTTTCACCATGCCTGCAAGGCCGGCTGTAATCGGCGCAGAAAAGGAGGTACCCGACTGGTTAAAGTAGCTATTGAAAGGTGAAGTTGTCAGGATCCCACTGCCTGGTGCAAAAACATCAACAGAAACACCAATGTTGGTAAACGAAGTCAACGCATCACTCGACCGGCTTGTAGCGCCTACAGAAAGCACGTGGTTATAATTTGCAGGGAAGTGTGGGTTGAAGTCGTTGTTATTCCGGTTGCCATTGCCCGCGGCGGCAATCAGAAGCGCACCGTTCTCATACGCGAAGTTTACAACGTCCTGTCCGGTGCTCGAGCCAAACGAACCACCGAGGCTTGCGTTAATGATGTCAGCACCATTTACAGTAGCATAAGCGATACCATCGAGGGTAAAGCAAATAAAATCATCTGCATTGGGGCAGCCAATGTTAACCGGAAGGTACGTGCCATTCCAGCTTGTGCCGGCGATGCCGGTACCGTTATCAGACTGGGCAGCAACAAGGCCGGCTGTAGCTGTTCCATGCTGGGCATTGGACGGTGTATTGGTCAGGCCTTTCGGGTCGTTGGAATTTGCAGGGAAATTCCAACCATTGACATCATCAACAAAATTATTGCCATCATCATCAACGCCATTATCCGGAATCTCACCAGGATTTACCCAGAGATTTGCAACCATATCTTCATGGGTCCAATCGGTACCACCGTCAATTACTGCAACTACCACGTCGCCCGCTTCAGCTTTGATGACATCCCAGGCATCTTCAATAAAGAACCGGTCGAAATAGATTTGTTCATTATACCGTGGATCATTGGGAATAGCGGCCGCAAAGGGACTTTGCGCAGGCATAGACTCAAACCACGCCGGCGACTCGTTTACGCGGGTAATTTTATGGCGGTACAGTGGCTCAGCGTATTCAACTTCGGGCAAGCGAGAAAGCAATGCAGCAACCATTTGCGGATCCCGCTCAGCATCAAATTGCATTTTGTGGATGCGCTGCAATTCGTCTACGCCTTTAAGCGTCTCTTGCTTGCTGGCAGAAAGATTGTTCAGAAAACCGAACATGGGCTGTACATCCAACACAGAAATCCGCGACATGATGGCATCAACAGAACGAATGCCTGTTTTGGATACCCCCGTTGTAACGGTATGCCCTGCGTTGAACTTCACGACAACCCAACCGGGTGTGATGTACTGATTGGCCTCGCTAGACCGCCCTTTTTTGTCATCATCTGTGTCTGTTTCAGCAAGCGCTGATGAGGCGGGTCCGCCAGCGAGTACAAAGAGAAACAGGAGCGTAAACACGCTAAATCGTCCTGTAATATGCATTGGTCCTCCAATGGGTAAAATGATTTCTTCCGAATCCTGATGGTTGTGGCACACTGCTACGCTTGCATTTCGATCAATTGACGCAGCAAATGCATGGGTTGCGTATTAGAGATACAATTGAGCCGTGACCAGTAACTAATGCGAGCGATAAGTTTCGCGTTGTTGTGTAGATAAAATTCTGGCCGGCGCTATTAAAACACAACGCCTGTGGCTATGCGTCATGGTCTGCAAAGAATGTGCCTCTCAGCGCACAACAACGACCTTGCGGGTGGCACGGTAGTGCCCGGTTTCAGTATCAGCCTGTATCTGGTAAAAATATACTCCATTTGATACGACCTCATCTTTATAGTTCCGGCCATTCCAATGGACAACATGCCGGCCTGCGGGCACTGTTTTGTCTAACAAGGTTAAGACTTTTCGCCCGAGCATGTCAAAGAGATCCAAACGAACGGCGCCGGCTGCTGGTATTGTAAATGCCATATGGGTCGCCCCTGCTGTCGGATTTGGATAAGCCAGTGACAAATCAAACGACAACAACATTTCATCGTCTTCATTGGCCACGGGAAACGGGGGCATCTGGGACAGCGTCTCTTCCCAAAATGTTTGCGCGCGATCTGCATAAGACGCCAACTCATTGCCATTGCGGGCCGCCATAAGTGCAAATGCAATATCTACAGATTCCCCAGGAGACAGTCTGAAAGGACCGGCAGCAATCAGCGTTGATACATCTGAATTGTCGACATCCGTTACCTGCACGCCATTGCTCATGAATGCCCACTTCTCAGCATTCGTAAACCCATCCCCTCCTGAACGCCCGTCAAAAATCTCTTCATTGTTAATCGAGCGATAGGAAATCTGATATTCTGTAGACAACAGCTTCGACCCTAACAGCAAGACTGGTTCAGTGGCAGAGGGCTGAACAATGCCCATTGCCCGCGATTCATCAAACCGGGCAAAATCACTGCTTCGGGTCAGATCCCAATCAGTAAACATGCCCATGTAGACATCCTGGATAGCGGCGGTGGCTTGTGGATCAGTCAGCGACAAGACGTAGCGGAGAATGATGAAGTCATTATTTTCATCTGCAAGGTCAGCATAGCTCTCTTGCTGGATGGTGATACCCAGTGGATTTGTAGCCGGCGTATCGTTGATGACAACGAGTCCATTTTCTGTAACCGTCTCTGCTTGCAGAATCCCAAAGAATCCACCTTCAGGCCGCGCAAAATCCATATCCTGGGTGTTGTCACCCGTGTTGCGCACACTATCAGAAATTTTACCAGGACCCGTCCCCACCAAAATGCCCCCTTCAAACAACCAGTTTACACCCAGGTATTTAAACCCTTCGCCAAAAGACTCATCCTGAAATCCGGTCCATCCAATGTTGCCTTCATCGGTGAGCGACATTTGCAGCACACCGGTATCGTGCGTGGCACGGTTAGCAACCAGTTGCACAAGGGCGGCATCTTGATAGCCCACTGCTTCGATATCAACCCGGAAGCTCAGCCTGTAGTCGCGTGGTACGTTGTTGAGAAAAGAAAATGCAAAAGGAACGTTGACAGGAATGTCCGAGTCGAGATCGCCAATCGTATAAAGCCCTTGTTGGATAACTACATTGGGGTCATCAATGGAAAGAGAAAAAGAGATGTCCTGCGCGCCGGCAAGGTAGTTTACCATCTCCACATTCAAAGCTACAGTTTCACCCCGCTGGATTATACCGTCATTCCCTTGATCTATAACGGTAAAGTCATTGATCCGAATAGCAGGACGCAATTCGTTGTTCAGGGTGCGGGCTGCGTTGATCCGGCCCCGTCCGAGTAGGCCGTTGAGGGAGTCTGCGTTGCTGCCTTCGATGGGGTCGCTGTTCACGCGAATGCGTTCGCGCAATTGGTCGAGCGTCCAGGTAGGATTGCGCGTTTTAAGGAGCGCTGCAAGGCCGGCAACAATCGGTGTCGAAAAAGAGGTACCGCTTGCCAAAGTGCTGTAGCCGTTGTCTGGCACGATGCTGTTCAGCGTCACACCCGGTGCAAACACATCAACGCCAACCCCGAAGTTGGAAAACTCTGCTTTACTGTCCTGACGCTTACCACTTGCACCAACAACCAGCACCCGGTCATAGGCAGCCGGAAACGTAGGCGTTTTGTCGATATTAATGCCTTCAGGGGTGATCCCCGTACCATTACCAGCAGAGACTACGAGCAACACACCCAGGTCCAGAGCCATGCGAACAACTTCGCGGCCCAGAAATGAATCGGGTCCGCCCCAACTCGCATTGATGATATCTGCACCTTCCAGGGCCGCATATAGAATACCCTCATAGCCAAAACAAACGGCATTGTCGGTATTGGCGCATCCTGCATTAACCGGCATCAACCGCGCATTCCAACTGGCGCCTGCAATCCCTTCTTCATTGTTGGTAACGGCAGAAGCAATACCGGCTACGAGCGTCCCGTGGATAGCATTGGATTCTGTTTGGGCCAGCCCGGTTGGGTCATTGGAGCTATTTGCAAAATTCCAGCCCCGGGTGTCATCTATAAATCCGTTGTCATCATCGTCAACACCATTGTTTTCCAGTTCTCCGGGATTCCTCCAAATATTGCCAACCAGGTCTTCATGCCGCCAGTCCGTGCCGGCATCTACCACACCGATGATTACATTCCCTTCACTAGACTTAACCACATCCCACGCCTGCGGCATGTTGACATGCGAAAGGTGCGACATTTCAGAGAACTGTGGATCGTTTGGCTCAAGTTTTAAAGCTGCAGGTGCGTCATCAGGTGACGACGCCAGAAAACCTGTGAGCGGATATTTATACCTGGGCTCTGCATATACAACGTTGGGGTCATCCGCCAAAAGGGCAGCCGCCAAAATGGGTGCTATATCAGCGTTGTAGTGCAAGGCATAGACCTGCTCAAGATCACGTGCGTGCGTGATGGCATCAACCGCGTATTGCTTTTGTTGATTCACTGCGGCCGCGGCAGTCAGACTTGCGAGGCCCGGAAAAAGCGGCTGTAACCCTGCAGGGGATAATTGCTGCGTTTTCTGGTCGAAGGATGCGAGTCCGGTTGCGCCGGCTTTACCGGGTACGCGTTGGCGAAGTTTGACAATCAGTTGACCAGAAACAGCAGGCGCCCGCAAGACATTTGGCGCAGGGCGTTCCAGTACAAGGACGTCACCCTGTGCGCCCTGTGGCACGACATCCTGTGGTACAACAACCTGTGCATACACACCATAGGCCGGCCAGCATGCAAGCACTAACGCACTGCAAACGGCAAGAAGCGGGGCCACACCATAGGGTAGATCCTTGACCATAAAAGGGGTGAACATGTTATATCGATGAATCGGTCCAGCACAGTTTCCCTTGCCGGCATGGGGACATTGTTGGGCCGGCACCACGGATCAGGTATAATATACTTCATTCATCACGACTTCAAAATCGCTGCTGAATCGGGTAGTCTGTTATCCAAAAACGCCCCCTCTTTACCTGACACCCAAAGACATCCCTTATTCCATTGCCTTCGCTTCATCCCAATAGCGATCCATTTCTTCGAGATCAACCTGCTCAAAGGCCTTTTGCTGTTCAGCCAGTCGTTTTTCAACATGGGTAAACCGGCGTTCAAATTTGGCATTTGTAAGACGAATCGCGTTTTCCGGGTTGAGTCCCTTGAAACGCGCATAATTGACCAGCGCAAAAAGTAAATCCCCAAATTCTTTCTCTTGCTCAACAACCGACGCACCGCCGTTATCCAGTTCCTGAAATTCGGCCAGTTCCTCTTCCACTTTTTGCCACGTATCAGCCGCGTTTTCAAAATCAAACCCAACACCGGCTGCACGCTCTTGAAGCCGATGTGCCCGTTGCAACCCGGGCAGGTGCCGTGGTATGCCTTCAAGCGTTGCTTTACGGCCTTCCGTCTTTTTGATTTTTCGCCAGTTCTCATGCACTTCCTCCACACTGTTCACCTGTACATCGCCAAACACATGGGGATGACGGCGCACCAGTTTTTCCGATTCTTGCTGGAGAACATCGAGCAGCGTAAAAGTACCAGCTGTGCTGGCAATATCACTATGGAAAAGGACATGCAGCAGCACATCGCCCAGTTCCCTGGACAACTCGTCCCAGTCTCCTTCGTCTATCGCTTCCAGTGCCTCATACGATTCTTCGATGAGCATATGTTTGACAGATACGTGGGTCTGTTCACGATCCCATGGACAGTCGCGCCGGAGTTGCCCTACGATAGCGTAGAAGTCGACAAACGCTTCCATAATTTCGGGAGATGGGCAAAAGGTTGCTTCGTAAATCTTGTCTGGCATGGTCGAATTCGAGGTAAGGGGGCGCCGTGTCTGGCAGCACTATTTCAAACTTGTGAAAAGATCAAAAAAGGACATGACACAATGCTGTCACACTGGATCTTTTTATTGATTAAAGGTTATGTTGTGACCTGAAAACGTGTCTTAAGAATCAAGGTTCTTAACTAGACGCTGGGTGGATTCATGTAATGTAACGTATACCTGGCCGGCGCTGCACTCCAACGTGAGAAAGTGCCGGTGGACTCATGTCGACCGCCCCGGAATTATGTTTTTCATACAATCAGCAGAGGTAAACTATGGCACGTGGTATTAACAAAGTAATTTTGGTAGGTAACCTGGGGCAAGACCCGGAATTGCGCTACACCGGAAGTGGTACCGCCGTTTGCAACATGCGACTCGCAACAAACGATTCTTATAAAGATGCAAGCGGACAGCTCGTCGACAAAACAGAGTGGCACAGCGTGGTAGCCTGGAGCCGGCTCGCTGAGATCTGTGGCGAATACCTGAAAAAAGGTTCACAGGTCTACTTTGAAGGCTCACTCCAGACCCGCTCGTACGACGACAAAGACGGCAACACAAAGTGGGTAACAGAAATTAAGGCGCGGGAGATGATGATTCTCAGTGGCCGTGGTGAAAACATGGGCGGCGGAGGTGGTGGAAACGGCTACCAGGGCGGTCAGTCTCGCCCACAGCAACAACAACAACCAGCTGCTGCACCGGCTGACGCCTTCACGCCAGATGACGACCTGCCGTTCTAAGGGCTGTTGCTTTATACAATTTGGCAAGGGCGTATCGCACAGGCGATGCGCCCTTTTTTTGTCCCCCAACAAATGCGATTACCCAAACCACGCGCGAATAATCGATAAAGCTGCCGTATTCCCCCCCACCATAGCGCCTAAGGCAGAGGGGGGCATTTGTGCGACGTCACCCACTGCGTACAACCCTTTGACATCAGTCTGCCCGCTTTCATCGGTCTGGATCAGCCCCATTTCATCGAGCGACAACTGAAAGTCGCGTATCACTTTTTCTTCCAGCGCACTCTTTTTCCGCGCAGGTGCCCACCATAGCGTTTCTATCTCAACAACTTCTCCTGTATCCAGCTTAACAGATTTCACGTTGCCGTTTACCTGTTCAATTTCGACAATGCTGCCGGCATGAATGGTGAAACCATTTTCGCGTAGCTTTTCCTCATCCTTTACATCCAACACGACCTCTTTTTGATTCAGGATCAGCCTGGCTGAGGCCGTCCAGTTTTTCACCAGCGCAGGAAAATGTGCGGCTTGCATAGCTGAGTTAATCACCAGGCCCCAAACCCGATCACGATTTTCGTAACCATCGCAAAAAGGACAGGGAATAATGGTGTTTGCCCAGGCTTCAGAAAATCCTTCTATCGATGGGTATATATCCTCGTAACCCAGCGCGATGATAACGCGTTTTGCTTTAAGCTGCGTACCGTTTTCAGAAGAGAGAACAAACACGCCGGCATCGTCTATTTCAATATTATCCACGCGCTCTTTTCGAAGTCCGGCGCATTGATAAACATTGATCTGTGCCCATGCTTGCGACCGAATTTCTGCAGGCAACAACCCGTCGAGCCCCAACACGTTATGCACGCCGTGAGAAGCGCCATTTCGGGGTGGAGAGGTGCTGTCAAATACTATAACGTCTTTTCGGGTTCGAGCCAGTACCAGGGCCGCCTGAAGACCAGCGGGGCCACCGCCAATAATCGCTACATCAACCATATCCATCTACCTGATCTTGTGAGTTGTTCTTCAGTGAAGATCCCTTAGATGGTATTTATACGCTATTGGTTACACCTTGAGAAAGGATATTTTTCACGCACCGCCTGGGGGGGGGGACGCGGTTATATTATAACAGTTATTAAAACTTGAAAATTTAAACGGCACTAAAACCTCCCCGCTCAACCCATCATTCTGGATACCCAGCCGGCACGGGATTGTAAAGGCAGCAGTATTGCCACTCCAAGAACAGCAATACCCGCCAGCTTTCGTTTTTCAGGGTACAAGTCATCAGCCCTGATTTGCCGCACAAGCACACGGTACATCGACCACAACGCACCACGTGCTGCGCCACTGAAAAGCTGCACCATGAACTGGTGCTCATTGTGAGTTAAGTGATCAGCGGCAGCGTATGCCGGCAGCGAGAGGCCACGGCGATCAACGGCATCTTTCACAGCAGCATGCACGCGTGCAATACCTTCGACGTATTTCCGGGAAAGCTGGGCATCAAAATGAAGCGCACCGGTAAGGTTGTTGC
The DNA here is from genome assembly GCA_039111535.1 of Bacteroidota bacterium. Classification (NCBI taxonomy): domain Bacteria; kingdom Pseudomonadati; phylum Bacteroidota; species Bacteroidota bacterium. Next base: position 12,486 of record JBCCIM010000081.1, read on the forward strand.
CATGCAAGCGATAAGACGACAGCGGTTCAGGCTGATACGCAACTTCGGTAAGAAGTGGCGCCAACATATACAGGTAGGCATCAGCCATACTAGACAGGTAGGCCGCCGGCAGCGGAAAGAGGCGTTCAGCAACTTCCCGCCTGAAACTTAGCGCACTGGCCGGCATGTTGCGCCACCGCCCGCCGCGTTTGAGCAACGCGGGCCCCAGCCAGCCAGCCTCAAAGTGGCCATGGGTCGGCAAGGTCCGTATAAATTCTCCCGCTGCATCAACTACAGACATTGCGTGCTGCACAAAGCCGGCCTGTTGTTTACGCTGCATTGTTGCAACAACAGCAGCAATCTTAGTCGCTTCATAGACATCATCGGCATCAAGCAGGCATATCACCTCACCACGTGCAGCAGCAAAGGCCCTATTTAGCGCAACGGCAACGCCCGCGTTTTCCTGTACAATCAGCCGGATGCGGTCATCTGACGCTGCAAGCCTGCGCACAATGTCTGCTGAACCATCAGTTGAACCGTCATCACACACGATGATTTCGAGATGCGTCCAGCTTTGCGCCTGCACACTGGCAATGGCAGCCGTTACATACGATGCGTAGTTATAACTTGGCATCAAAACGGAAACAAGCGGCTCAGCTTGCAGTGGGGCTAACGCCATGGGTTGGAGCTGTAGTTGAAGCATTGTTAGACGTCGACCTGCAGGCCTTCGCGAATCGAAGCAGCAATGCCTTGAAAATGCCATCGTCCATACCGTCCCAACATGTCGATGCCGTGTTCGCGCAGCAATGCCATCGACGCGTTGATCCACGCAGACCCCGGCCAGGACCATGTGTAAGCCACTTCAACCCAGGTAGCATCAACAACCTCTGCCTCCTCAATCATGCCCCATGCCTGTAATTCGGCCACAACTTCGCGCTCATATTTTGCAATCTCTTCAGTAGAAGGCCGCGCATCAGGCAAAAAGGCGCGTTCTATGTACAGGCTGGCCCGAGGCCGGTTATCAGCAGGAGCTGCCGGCAAAAAGTGTGAATCGACGTTGCTGTAGAATCCTACCCTGTGGAAACCAGACTGGCTTTCAGGTACATAAATCCAGTGTTCTTTAGGGCAAGCCGGCCCCTGTACAGCACCAATATTCAACACCAGCACAGCTGTATGCGGATCTGACTTCATGGCGGGCTGAAGTCCGGTCATCTCCAGCATCTGGTTCAGTGGCAACGACGAAATTAACCGATCATACGGACGGCTTTCACCATCCTCAAAAAATACCGTCCGCGCTGCCGTATCAATTTTGACAACCCGTTTATTGTAGTGTACCTCACAGGCATCGGCCATGCGCAACGAAAGCTCGTCGAGGCCTTCTGCAGGATATACAAACGTAGCGTTGTATCCGACCGCAGGCGTTTGCTCAGCTGCGCCTTGTTCTACCAGTTTTAAATCGAGCGGCGTTTTGTAGTTGTCTTGTGGCCGTATGCTGCGCCACAAGCCTGCGGTGTACAGGTCGTGGAACGGCGCAAAGAACAGGGCATTCAGGGTTGGCCCAAATTGCGCGCGTACCCAGTCTTCCATCGTTTTAATGTCAGGTTGCGCCGCATTTAGCAATTCAGCGAGGGCCGTGGAGGCGAGGGTCTCCGGCAGATACGAGAGGTGATACTGCAGTGGATACGGTACATACTGATCGTGCGCCGGCAAAAACACAGCCGAAGAACGGTTGTATTTTTTGATGTTGATGTACTGCCCAATGAAATCCAGTATTTCCTGGTCGCCGCCAAAAATCCAGTGGCCGCCGCCATATTCAAATCGATAGGCATCCGGCGGTACCGTCCCACCACTGTTGCGTTGCTGGCTGCCGGGTGACAGGTGATAAGATGAGCAAATTCCACCAGGTACAGCTTCTGCTTCAAAGACGGGAAATCCAGATTTGATACCGGCCGCAAGGCCCGTCATGCCTGCGCCTAGAATAAACGTGTTCAGTGTCTTATGCCTCAGTAATCGTTCAAATATCAGATAGTCGGTTGCATGCAACGCCCAATCAATCCGTTAACCACGCACTTAGATCCCGATCAATAAGATCCTGGAGTTGCTCGATGTCTTCCTTGTAGGCAGCTTGCAACTTATTGGCGATCCTTTTTTCAAGCGCAGGACGTGCCAGATTCAGGCGTTGTACACCGGAAACCAACCGGCCCCTTGTTTGCGCCGGCAGATACCGCACCAATACTTTTTTTAATGCACTGGTACCAGACAAAAACTGCTGCAGCGGTTTGACTCGGGGAATGCCGGACCGGTTTGGTTTGCGGGAAAGATCGGGTTCAAAGGCTGCATCTACATCCAGAAAAGAAAAACATCGGGCTAAAACGGACGGTGCATCAGCAACAAAATCGTCATACAACAGGAAAAGCAGTTGCGTGCGCGGGAAAAGTGCCAGATACCGTTCAACCTGCGCAGCGTACCTGCCCATTGCCTCGTAGTGCCACAAATGCTCCCAGCCGGCGGTGCGGCGCTCCTTTTCCAGCAAAAGGCCTTCGCCAAAGTGCGTGCAAGGCTCACGCCCGTCCCTGCGCAGGTGTAGAAAACTTGCATGGGCACGCGCAACCGGATTGCGTAAGACAACGATTAGCTTTGCCTGCGGCACCTGCCGGGCAATATTGGATGCAGCATCGGGATGATATAAGTATAGCGGAGAAACCTCCCCAACAACCTGTCCCGGCTGAGCCCCCTTAAAAAGGGCGTGATAAGCCTGCAAATCCGTCACGCTGTTTCGCCCCACTGTTTCTCGGTCTCCGGGCCCGGAGAACAACGCTGGCAATTCCTCAGCCGGCGTATCCTGCAGGGCAAAAAAATTAGGCTCTCGCACCGGACACGCAAAAACTTCTGGGTGCTGCGACAGGTAATAAAACAGCGCTGTAGTCCCCGACTTTGCTGCCCCAATGAGTATAAAATCAGGAAATCGCATGTTTACCCAGTAAAACCGCAGTTATCTTCGCGAAATTCTTCTCGAAAAGGCACAAAAGTGGAACGATTAATGTCACTAGCGGGTCTGTTTCTGACTGTTGCCTGTAGCCACCTATCTAGCAGTCAGACCTCGAATCAAGCTTCGTCCTATCAGGTTCTTTCACAGTTCATTATACATGAGCATTTATTCTTCGCAAGCTATCCTGCATATAGTTGCCCGCATTGGCCTCCCGTGCTTTTGCGCCCTGTTTCTAAACATAGCATTCCTGAGCACATCAGCATACAGCCAGTCTGATTCGTTTGACCCATCATGGATCAACCAGGGCACGACGTATGCCAAGCTGGCTGTACTGGAAGACGGCATGTACCGAATTTCGGGCACACAACTGGCAGACGCCGGCGTGCCCCTTGCCAATATCAACCCGGCCAGCCTGAAGATATTCCACAGAGGACAAGAAATACCATTATGGCTCGAAGGCGGAACTGCTGCTGCATTGCAGCCATCGGATGCGTTCATTTTTGCCGGCAGCAGAAATACGGGTGATGAAGAAGCCTGGGCATACAACGGAGATGCCTCCCTGCAGGGCAGTACCCATTTCAGCCTGTTCTCCGACACAACCTGGTACTGGGTAACCTGGGATGGTGAAGCTGGCCGGCGCTATGCCGATACGGACCCCAATCAGCCCCTGAACAACCCCGTCGCTGTTTCTTCGTTTCGCGACACCCTGCATATTGAAGAAGACAACCTCTACTATTTTGGCGATTCCGATGACGCTGCCCAGCCGGAATATACCCGTGGCGAAGGGTATTTCGAGCGGCTAATTTCACATCTCGACACGGCCCCAATCAGGGAAACATTTCCCTTAAATCTAGCTGACGCGGCTGCCTCAACAGACTCCCTTGTTGTAACAGCTCGGCTGAGTAGTGGCTCTGCACCACAACATCTTGTTACGTTACAGTTGGAAGCTGATGGTGTGCCACAAAGCTGCGCAACCTGTACAGCACAGGTTGAATGGTCGGGATATGCCTACCGGGACCTTCGGATTGCACTCCCGCAAAACCTTGTTACCGGCGCTACGACACTAAACGCCGTTGTGGTGTCGGACAACTCATTCAACAGTGTTCCAAACCGCGTATTCATCGATTGGGTTGAAGCGTCTTACATCCGAAATACAGTGTTGCCGGCCAATCAGCTATCCATGGCTTTTGATGCTGGCGGCGCACGAACCCTTCGCGTTACAAACCAGGGTACTGCCCCACTGGCAGCCTTCAGCCCGCGTGACAGCCGGCGCTTTTTGCTCGCACAGGAAGCCGGCAACACGTATGCTTTTAACGATGATGCATCAGGGCCAGTCACTTACACCATTGTTGATGCAGATGGCTTTCTTGCGCCGGCTGACATCCAGATTCGCCAACCTGTCGATCTAGCCGCATCACCCGGCGCAGTAGATTACATCATCATTACAACGCCTGCGCTTACAGCCTCAGCCAATGACCTGGCCAACTACCGGCAGCAGGCTGATGGGTACAACACGCTCATTGTAAATCAATACGATATTTTCGACCAGTTTGATTACGGCCGCCCTACCCCGCTGGCCATCCGCCGTTTTGTGCATGCCGCGCTTGATTGGCCCGAACCCCCTGCCTTTGTCATGTTTTGGGGGGATATTCTACGGCCAGAAGACAACCGGGCACGGCGCCAACTCTTCCCCTGGGAAGTCCTTTCTTTTGGCTATGCACCGGCAGACGGCTGGTTTGGTATGCAAAAAAATGGTGCAACAGATTGGATTGAACGCCCCGCCATTGGCCGTATTCCGATCAGAGACAATGAAACAGGGTCCTTTTTTGTAGAAAAGATCAGCAACTATGAAGCCGGCACCGTTGCAGCCTGGCAAAAAAGAATGCTGCTCCTGGTCGGCGGACAAACCCAGTTCGAGCAGGCCCGTCTCCGTAGCCATGCCCTTTCATGGGGTGAACACGCCACAGGGCTTCCCACAGGGATGGATACGCTCCGATTTTTCAAAACCGCCTCAGACCCTCTCGACCCTACATTCCAGGATGCCTTAAACGATGCATTTAAAGACGGTGCTTCCTGGGTAAGCTATTTTGGTCACTCAGCAGCTGATACGTGGGAGATTGTCACTGAAGCGCCAGAAGACTACGACAATGCAGACCGCTTGCCCGTTGTACTCTCCATGGGATGTAACACAGGCAACTTTGCCGGCGGTAGGTTTGAATTAACCGACCGCCTCGTTTATGGAGAACGCCTTGTGCTTGCCTCCATGAATGGCGCCATTGCCCACTGGGGCTCCTCAAGCGCTTCAACAATCGACCAGCCCGCGTTGCTCACCGACCAATTGCATCAGGTTGTATTTCAGGATACCGTCCGCGTGCTCGGGCTCGCCCTCATAGAAGCAAAACGACGCTATATCACTTCCCGAACGCAAACTGCCAGCGCCTACAATGTGTTGTTACAATACGGCCTGATTGGGGACCCGGCAACACGCGTACGCATTGCCGACAAACCCGAATTTCAAACAGCAGCCGAGGCCATTGAAGTTACACCACTTACGCCAGTCCCGGCAGATGGCAATGTGACCGTAGAAACAGCCATTCGCAATTGGGGCCTTTTGCCAACCGATTCGGTAGATGTTCAGCTTACCCATATCAGCCCGTCAGGCAACGAAGACGCGCTCTCCACAAAAATTCTCCCCCGACAGCGAGAAGAAATTGTCCAGTTCAATGTGCCGATTGGCAATCCCGATATTGGCGAAAATACATTTCAGGTTTCGATTGACCCGGTCAATATATTCGAAGAAGTGGATGAGTTGAACAATGTAGCGTCGAAGAATCACACGATTTTCTCAGCCGGCCTTGCGCTCATTTCACCAGCAGACTTCGCGCTGATCCCAGCCATCCAACCAACACTTCTGATCAGCCTTGCAACCAACGACGCAACTGCACGCACCATTGCATTTGAAGTTGACACCGTACCGTCGTTCGATTCGCCGGCATTACAACAGGGTGAGGTACAGACAACCGGCGCGATTGCCTCCTGGCAGGTAGATATCGCGCTAAATGATAAACAATCCTATTACTGGCGCGCGCGCATTAACAGCAACGACCAGTCTGGCGTCTGGCAAAATGGTCACTTTACGGTAGATCAATCTGTTACACAAACCGGGTGGACGCAGCAAGGACGTCTTTTCGAAAATAACGAAACAGATGATTTTCTTCAGTGGAATACGGATGCCCAGGCCTGGATTTTCTCTGAATTCAAAGTGGATGTGCGGTCTACGGCAGAGCGTGGTGCCGGCTTCGAAAAAGGGCAGTTTATTGTCAACGGTACCCGGTTCCTGGGTGTAACCCTCGGATATGGCGTCCTGGTACTTGACGGTCTGACCGGTCAACTGAAAGACTACGCCTCTTTCCCTACGTACAATATCTCGGAAGACCTGCAAGAACGGTTTGACACAGATTCAACGCGGGCCGTTGCCGGACTTACCGATATGTTGACCAATCTGGAGACAGGTGACTACCTCTTTGTACGCACCCGCCACCTCGGCAACCTGAATGGCCCTACAATCCAGGAAGAAGTGAAGCAATTATTTCGGGATCTTGGCAGCCAGCAAATAGACGGACTCACGTACAGCCACCTCTGGCTCATGACCACGCGTGTGGGCTTCCCTGCTGAAACCATGGAGTGGGTAGAACCCCCAAGCTCGACCTCGATAAATGAAATTGCGCAGGATACAACGCTGTTCTTCAACCAGTCTGCCGGCTATACCAAATCCCCGTTGATTGGGCCGGCAAGCGACTGGCGTACCCTCTCAGGCACGGTTACGCTTCCCAATACCGACAGCGACATCAGCGTTAATGTATTGAATCCGGAGACTGGAGCTATACTACTCGAAAACCAGCAGCTCTCCGGGTCCATCGACTTGAGTGCACTGGATGCCGTAACCTATCCGTACCTGCAGTTGGAAGCAAACGTTGTTGATCTGTCTCAGGCCAGTACGCCACAACTTGATGCATGGACGGTGTTCTTCGAACCAACTGTGGAGTTGGCCATCGACCCTTCGGCAACTACGTTTTCCGCAGACACGCTGGCCGTGGCACAAACACTTGATATTGCAACTGCTGCAACCAACCTGTCAACCCGGCCAGCGCCCCTTTCCGTGCTAACCTACACGCTGACAAACGCAAGCAATGAAGAATCGGTACTTGCCCGAGATACCCTGCGAAATCTGGGACCTGGCGCGCAGTATCAATCAGCGCTACAGGTAGAAACAACAGATCTTGCCGGCACAAATCGGATCCGTATCGCCCTGGATCAACCTGGCGTCACAGAACCTTTCCTACTCAACAATGTGCTGATTCGAGAGTTTGTTGTGCTTACCGACAACGAAGAGCCTCTCCTTGAGGTACTGATTGACAGTGAGATGCTGCCGGCTGATTTTCAGCCCGTACAAAACCTGCAGGATCCAGCCCTGCCCTTTGTATCCACGCGCCCAACCATCGAGCTAACCATTTCAGACGATGGGGCTTTTCAGCTGCTCAATGATACAAATCTAGTACAACTGGAGCTCGATGATGTGACCGTGCATTTTTCAGATCCCCAGGTGCAATTTGAACCAGGCACGGTTGAAAAAAACGAGGCGCGGATTGTGTTCACCCCCGACCTTTCTGGCCGCGACACAACACATACCCTTTTTGCGCGGGTTTTTGATCCAGCCGGCAATGAAGCAGATAACAGTCCGTATCAGGTGCACTTCCGTGTACAATCGGCATTTGAGATAGAATCACTTTACCCTTATCCGAACCCGATGCATACGGCAACAACGTTTGCCTTCCGCTTGCGAGGCGATGAAGCAATGCAGGCAGATGACTTCCGGATTCGCATTTTCACCTTATCGGGCCGGCTCATCAAAGAATTTGATTTGATTGAAGACCCCGGCCTCCTCGAAATCCCGGGCCTTCGCATCGGTTGGAACAAGCTGGGATGGGATGGCCGTGATGCAGACGGTGACCGGGTAGCGCCGGGTGTATACCTTTATAAAGTCTTTCTAAGCGCTGCCGGCGAGTCTATTGACGTGAATAACAGTTCCAGCGTAGAGAAAATTGTCGTCCTCCGGTAACACTTTGAAAATCAGCGTACTCATCGGCACCCGCAACAGGCCGGCTCTGCTGCATCGCTGCATCAAAAGCGTAGTTATGCAGGCATATGCCAATGTCGAGATTATTGTGCTCGACGATGCCTCTACACCACCCGTTGAAGTAGCACCTGTTGAAGCGATTGCCGGCAATCTGCCTGTGCAGTGCCTGCGTGCCGACAAACAGCTGGGCCTCAACGCGGTGCGAAACCGGCTCCTCGCAGCAGCAACCGGCGATGTATTTTTCATTATTGATGATGACGCTTTTTTTGATGATGATACGGCACTTCAACAAGTAGCCACTGCGTTTTCAGGCACAAACGCGCCGGGCATTATCGCTACAAAAATTATGGACTCGCGTAGCGGGACCATTCGGCCGTTGACGCCGCATAGCCGCCGGCAGGTCAGGCAAGACAAAACCATACTCGACGAGCCACACCGCATTTCTTACTTCCTTGGTGGCGCCCATGCGATCCATCGGGATGTCATCGCGCAATGCGGTAATTTTGACGAGGTATTGATGTATGGACTGGATGAAATCGAATTGGCTTACCGCGCACTTGGCGCAGATTTCCACATTGCGTACTTGCCAAATATAGTTGTGCACCATCAGCCACCGCCGGCACCTGCAGATGCGCCGGCGATAGCACCCTGGCGTTTGTACTACCTGACCCGCAACAGAATATTGTTTGCGTACAAGCACCTTCCGTTTCCCTACCCACTCACTTACATTCCAGCCTGGTTGAGCTGGTACGGCTACCGGGCGCTCCGCGCGGGGTTGTTTGGCACCTATTGCAAAGGAATCCGGGATGGACTCAAATCGATAAAAGACATCCATCGCCAGCCGATAAATGCAGCAACGATTGCTTATTTAAAAGCCAATTATGGCCGATTATGGCGCTAGTGATGTTCAGCGTATCAGGCCAATTGCAACGAGATTTAGATATCTTTTTGCCACCCGAACCATTCCAGGGTTTAACGGTTAATGGTCGATTGTTAGTCGTCATGCAATTGTATCAGAGGCATTGTCTTAAGACCATTGGCAATAGACCTTTCTCTTCATAGCAAGTCTTTATAAATAAATGATTTATGCAGTTATCATGGCCGGCGGTATTGGTAGCCGTTTCTGGCCACGCAGCCGTAAAGCTACCCCCAAGCAGTTTTTGAATGTCTTTGGGGATGCAACGTTGATTCAGAACACCGTGGCGCGACTGAATGGGCTTGTACCGCCCGAGCGCTGCCTCATCGTAACCCATGAGCGCTACGTCGAGCAGACGCAGCAGCAGTTACCGGCAGTGCCAGCGGAGAATATTCTGGCAGAACCGGTTAGCCGCAACACGGCACCCTGTATTGCCTATGCAGCCATGAAGCTGCGAGAAAAGGATCCCGATGCAACCATGATTGTGCTGCCGGCAGATCACCTGATCAAAAATGTCGCGCAGTTCCATAAAATCTTGAACACGGCGATCGAAAAAGCGCAGGAAAAAGACGCGCTGGTTACCATCGGCATTGCACCAACCCACCCCGAGACTGGCTATGGCTATATCCAGTTCAATGGCTCCGTGGGCATGGATGATACGCCGGCTGCCTATGAAGTAAAGACCTTCGCCGAGAAGCCCGATCTGCCAACCGCAGAAAGCTTCCTCGACTCAGGTGATTTCCTCTGGAACAGTGGTATGTTTATCTGGCGGGCTGATACAATCCTAAACCAGCTAAGCACGCACTTGCCCGAAGCATACGAAGCCTTTGAACCCCTGCAAGATGCATTGGGAACAGACAAAGAGCACGAAGTACTGGTTAAGTCATTCCAGTCTTGTCCGCATATCTCTATCGACTATGGTGTGATGGAGCGGGCATCAAACGTCTATGTTGTACCCGGCTCGTTTGGGTGGAGTGATGTCGGCGACTGGCGTGCGGTGTACGGACTTAGCGACAAAAACGAGCATGGCAATGCTGTTGCTGGCAACGTGATTATGCACGACTCCAGCCGCTGCCTCGTGCAGAGCAACGACAGGCTTGTTGTGCTCGTGGGCATCCACGACGCCATGGTTGTTGACACACAAGACGCTGTGCTGATCTGCAATAAAGAAAGCGCCCAGCAGGTTAAAAATGTTGTAGACTACCTGCACGCGCACCAGCTTGAAGAGTTTGTCTAGGGCGTAAAGTTTACAGGCAATAAACCGACAGGCACCGACGCCTGCCAAACAAAAAAGGAATTTCGACGGACTGCAACATCGCAGCCATTCGAAATTCCTTTTTTAGTTTACCGCAGTTTACAGTACGCTTGATTGTGGCACTGCCTAGCCGTTGTCAGGCACAAGTCGAACGATGCGTCCGGGTGCATCTTCAATGGCGATGTAGAGGTAGCCATCAGGTCCTACGGCTACGTCGCGCGGCCGGCCACCTGTTTTGTAGAATACTTCTTCGTGGGTCCGGCTGCTGCCATCAACTTCTACCCGATGAATCTGTCCGAACTTCAGCGATGCAACAAAGATGCTGTTTTTCCAGTCAGGAAACGCATCGCCGTCGTAAAACTCCATCCCGCAGGTTGCAATCGAAGGCACCCAGTAATGCGCCGGCTGCTCCATCCCCTCTTTCTCTGTGATATCGGAGATGATTTCATCGTTGTAGTTGATGCCGTAGGTAATCACGGGCCAACCATAATTCAGGCCTTTCTCTACACGGTTTAATTCATCGCCACCTTTGGGGCCATGCTCCACAGTCCAAATGCTGCCATCTTCAGGATGCACAGCGAGACCTTGCGGATTGCGGTGGCCAAAAGACCAGATTGATGACTCAGCATGCAGCATGTTGAAAAACGGATTGTCTTCTGGAATCCGCCCATCGTCGTGCAGGCGGTGCATTTTACCGTTTGAGCGGCTGAGTACCTGCGCATCATTCATCATGCCCCGGTCACCAATCGAGAAATACAGGTACCCGTCATTGTCAAACACAATGCGCGAACCAAAATGGTGCGGGCGACCCGAAAACGTTTCAACAGGCGCCTGGTAGATCGACTCCTGGTTGATCAGGTTCATACCATCCAAACGGGCCCGCATGATAGCCGTCCAGCCGATAGGTTTGTCATCAGCATCCAGCCGCTTTTCGGCATATGCAATATAGATCCAGCCATTTTCATCGTAATCGGGGTGAAGCTGTACGTCGAGCAGGCCACCCTGGCCGCAGAGGCAAACTTCAGGGACGCCGCCCAGCGGATCAGACACGGCACCGTCGGTGTCGACAATGCGGAGGTTACCGATCTTTTCTGTCACCAGGAGCCGGCCGTCGGGTAAAAAGGCCATACCCCATGGGGAATCGAGTCCTGTAGCGTATGCCTCTTCTTTAAACCCGTTTGGTTTGTCCGGGTCGTCTACTGCCGGCATGGTGGGCGCCGCAATTAACAAAAATAAGACGCCGGACATGGCCAGCATCGCAAACGTGTTCAGTGCGCGTACTTTGCAAAAGTTCATTATATCTGTGGATTTTGTTAACGCGTGCTGCCCGGCTTTCACCTGAAATCAGGCAACAATCTGTACTGCAAATTAGCAAATACTCAATTGAATTTCGAATGCGCGAATTTGAAAGCGGTTTCATGCATTTCTTCGCTTCATCTTCAATTATTGGTTGCATCAATTCCAACATAGTGACGTAGTCGTCATCATGTGACCCGCTGGTCACTTTTATAAATTCCCAAACGCACACCTGCATATTTTGCAACCATCCATTTCCAGAAAAGAACGCGAACGCCTCGTGCGTCGCATGGCTATCCTGGACGCTGCACAAGCAGAGTTTGCCGAAAAAGGATATGGCCGGGCCAAGCTGGAAGATATCGCCAAACGCGCTGAGTTTGGTAAAGGTACGCTGTACAACTATTTCAAAGGCGGCAAGCGCGGAATGCTGTTTGCCATTTTTGACAAGTTGTACGAAGACATGATCGCCCTGATTACTTCATCATTGTCGCCGTCGATTATTTCGAAATCTTCGTTTAGGCAAGCGTTCTATGACTACACGGTGTCATGTCTCTCCTTTTACTTGGCGCGCAAGGAGCTCTTTCTGATCCTGGTCAAAGAAGCACACCGGATGTGTTTTGGTGAGGACAAAGACAACGCTGCGTATTTCCGCAACCAGCAAGAGCGGGTTATTGATGCCCTCACCGAATCCGTTCGCCATGCCATGGAAAATGGTGAACTCCGCGCCCTCGATCCTAAAGCTGTTGCCCATATGATCCTCGGCAACATTCAGGGTTTGCAGGTGCACATGATTCTGGCAGCAGATGATACGCACAAGATTGATAACCGGGAAGAAATTTTACCACCTGAAGAAGCGGCAACGTTTCTGACAACCATGTTGCTTGATGGCCTGATGCCGAACAGCCAGCGGCCAAAAAGCAATCCGGATCACCCCTGACCTTCATAGCACGCACATACATGATAGCACCAAAGATAAATAGACAGAGCGGCCGGCCGTTGGCCTTTACCCGGCTCATGGTCCTTTCTGCCGCCTTGCTGCTGACGTTGGGTTTCAACCCTACGGTCCACGCGCAGTCCTCCGAGTCGCTCGGGCTTGCGCTCGAAGATGCGCTTCAGATTGCCTATGTAAACAGCTATCTCGTTAAAGACGCCCGTCTTGGCGTTGAGGTAGCTTCTGCACAGGTAAAAGAAGGACGCGGCCAGCTTTACCCGCAAATCGACGTTACATCCAGTTACACGCGTAACATTAAAAGTCCCAACCCGTTTTCGGGTAGCTCGGCCAACAACCTGTTCTCTTCGCTTGGCTTCATCGACTGGCTGGCTTTTAACGAACAGGCCCGCACCGACAATGACGTTGCAACCGATCCGTTATCCTTTGTAGAGTTTGCCCTTAGGCAACAACAAGGGCTTGAAGAAGCCGGCATCGTCCTCAGCCAGGGAGGTGATAACCCGTTTGAAGTACCCAATCAGGTTGTAAGCGGCATTTCTGTTTCTCAGAAAATCCTGGACTTTAGCGCATTTATTGCAGTTAAAGGCGCGTCAAAATTTGTAAAAGCTAGCAGTGAACTGGCACTCGAACGCCAAGAGCAATTGCTGATAGACGACGTGCGTGCGTCGTTCTATCAGGCCATGCTTGCTAGCGAACGCGCCCGAGTCTCATCCCAGAGTGTTGACCGCACAAAAGAAACGGTGCAAGAATTGGGCAAACAGGTTTCACAAGGTGTAACCCCCAAGTTTCAGCGCCTCAGCGCGGAGGTAGAACTTGCAAACCTTGAGACGGCTTTTGTACAAACACAGAACGCAGAACAAGCTGCACTTGACCAGCTCAAAATGACGCTCGGCATTCCACTCGACCAGCCGATTCATCTGGTAGGTGCACTCGAAGCCCAGGACATGGGCGCTTACCTGACCATCAGCAGTGAAGACGCCGTATTCCTGGCGCTTGAAAAGCGCCCTGACCTGGAGCAAATTCGCCTAAGCATCGAACTACAGCAGATAAATGCGAAGGTGACACAGACAGGATACCTGCCGACGCTCACCGCTTTTGCCAATTATAGCTATGTCGGCAACGTGCCCACAAATCGGACGTTCATTCTCACAAACCCCAATGACCCGTTTAGCTTCTCGCAAGGGAGTAATGGCGTCTTTAGCTCGAATTACTGGGACCAGTCATTCAGCGTGGGGATTCGGCTCAA